>NZ_KN389987.1:79555-94776 GCF_000213295.2 Capnocytophaga sp. oral taxon 329 str. F0087 | reverse complement strand
AACCCGTATTATAGGAGAACCTTTCTAGTCTCACAGAATTTGCCAATCTGCTAATTTTCTAATTTGCTAATTAACATTATGAATATACAAAACCTTTTTAAAATAGCGTGGCGTGCCCTTTTGCTCAATAAAACAAGGGCTATGCTTACGATGCTGGGCATCATCATTGGGGTGGGCTCGGTGATAACAATGCTTGCCATTAGCGAGGGCTCTAAAAAGAGCATCAAGGAGAATATCTCTAAAATGGGTACTAATATGCTCAATATCCGTCCGGGTGCGGGTATGATGGGCGGGGTGCGTATGAGTATGAGCGATATGCAATCGCTGAAAATGACGGATTACGAAGCCCTTAAAAAAGAAGGTACTCTACTGAAATATGTATCGCCTGTAGTAAGTGGCAACGGACAAAGTATAGCAGGGGGCAATAACTGGCCTACCTCTATCTATGGCGTGAATACCGAATATTTGCCCATACGCGAGTGGAGTGTGGCTGAAGGGAGTATGTTTGGTGAAGATGAGATTACTAATTTTTCTAAGGTAGCTGTTATAGGGCAAACAGTGGCTAAGAACCTCTTTACTAATGGCGAAAACCCTATTGGGCAAACTATACGTTTTAAGAATATCCCTTTTAAAGTGATTGGTATCCTTACCAAAAAAGGCGAGAGCAACTTTGGTCAAGACCAAGACGATGTAATTATCGCCCCTTATACTACGGTACAAAAGCGTATTTTGGCGCAAACGTTCTTGCAGAGTATTGTGGCTTCGGTAATAGATGAAAGTCAGTCGGAGAATGCCGTAAACCAAGTAAAGAAGATTTTGGAGCGCACGCATAACCTTTCGGCTACACAAGAGAATGATTTCAATGTGTTTTCGCAACAAGAACTCATCAGTACGTTTAGCTCTACCAGCGAGATGCTTACTATTTTATTAGTAGCTATTGCTAGTATTTCGCTTATCGTAGGTGGTATAGGTATTATGAATATTATGTACGTATCGGTAAAAGAGCGCACTAAGGAAATAGGCTTGCGTATGGCTATTGGGGCTAAGGGTAAGGATATTTTGGCACAGTTCCTCATCGAGTCGGTGCTTATTAGTATCACTGGGGGTGTATTAGGGGTAGTGATTGGCTTATTAGCTACTGTAGGCGTATCGCTGTTCATAGGCTGGCCTGTGAGTATCACCTTGTATTCTATTGTAATATCCTTCTTAGTATGTACCATTACAGGGGTGTTCTTTGGTTGGTATCCTGCTCGCAAAGCAGCCGAGTTAGAACCTATTAGCGCCCTTAGATACGAATAAAATGAAAACCCTAACACACATAGCCTCTTGGGCAGTCGTTTTTATAATGCCTGCCCTTATCTTTATCTCCGAAGGCAATCAACGCTTTGAGGAGGCGCTTTACCGTTCGTTAGCATCCTTACCTTTTTTGATGCTTTTGTTCTATCTCTGCTATTTTTGGCTTATCGATAAACTGTGGTTTAAAAAGCGGTATCTTTTCTTTGTATTGGTGGTGGTGGGACTCATTTTATGCGTATCATACAGCAAATACGAGCTTTTTTCGTACTTTGCCCTCCACAAAGGCAAACGCCATATGCCTCCTTTCCACGCTTTTGTTTATTTTGATTTTCTGTCGAATTTATTGCCGGTAGTCTTTTCAATGGCAATACGCTATGCCCAACGGAACTTTTCTTTGGAAATAGCTCAGAAAGAAGCTCAAGCGCACAAACTACAAGCTGACCTTACGCAGCTGAGATACCAACTGCAACCGCATTTCTTTTTCAATGCGCTTAACAATATTTATTCGCTTATAGAGTTCGACCCACAAAAAGCACAGCAGAGCGTACATAGCCTTAGCAAACTGATGCGTCATTTTATGCAAAACAGCGACCAAAAGCAGATTAGCTTAGCAGAAGAAGTAGATTTTTTGCAACAATACATTAGCTTAATGCAGCTACGCCTGACAGATAAAACTACAGTGCAGGTAGATTTCCCCAAACAAGTGCCGCAGCTTACCATAGCCCCTTTGCTATTCATCAGTTTGGTAGAGAACGCTTTTAAGCACGGCGTATCGACCACAACTACTACAACTTTATCGTTTAGCCTAAGAGTAGAAGGGGATACCATAATATTCAGAAGTGAGAATACAAAAATCCCTACACAAGAGAGTTTGTATAGCTCAGGGATAGGAATTGATAATCTGAAGAAACGGCTAACGCTTCTTTACCCTGAAAGGCATCAGTATACTATTGAAGAAAAGGAAGGAAAGTATATAGCACAATTAACAATTGATAATTGAGGGTTATCAATTATCAATTGTTAAAAAGTGCTTTTGCATCTACAGCTTTGCGCTGCTCAGTAGTGGCGTATTGCCATTGGTATTTTTTGAAGCCAAAAGCGTTGGCTATAAGGTTTTTCGGGAATACCACTATAGCATCGTTATAATCAGTGATAGAAGCACTTAGGAAACGCCTGCCAGCTGATAACTGCTCCTCGCACTCGGTGAGCTGCCGTTGCAGGTAGTTAAACTGCTGGTTGCTCTCCAATTCGGGGTACGCCTCTGCTTGTAGCATAAATGCTTTAAGGGCAACGCCTGTTGAGTCGGTGCCAGCATAAGGGTTATCGCTCTCAGTGATGTCGCTGAGGTTGATAGGCTTGCGCAATTCGGCTATCTTGGTGAGTGTTTCCTTCTCAAAAGCCATATATTGCTTAGCTGTTTCTATTAGGTTGGGCATTAGCTCGGCACGCTGTATGAAAAGCGCATCTAATGACGAGATAGCATTCTCTATCTGATTGCGGCGCTTGCTTATGCCGTTGAATACTCCTGCTATATAAAGGAGCAGCAGTACTACCACTGCCCCTATAATCATATACATCATAACTAATTATGAATTTTGAATTATCAATTATCAACTAATTTAAGAGTGTCTATCATCTGTAGTTGCTCTACCAGTTCGCGGTATACGCTCTCTACCATAGGTAGGTCTATCTTCTGAAAGAGCATAGCCGCTGGCGAACTGCCCACTGTCATTAGTGAGTTGCCCTCATTGGTAGCAATCACGATATTGTTCTTGTTGATACCAAAGTATACTTGCCCTTTGTGTCGCTCGTTTAGCTTTTTGAGTCGCTGCATAAAGGCAGGGGTAAGCACATAGCGCGCCGTTATTTGGTCATCGCAATACACTTCAAACTGCTTTTCAAACTCAGGGTCTTCTAAACGTATGCGCTCCCCACCATAGTTCAGGTAAGTGCTGATAGCATTATCGTTGAAATCGCTAAAGAAACCTTTCACGGGGCGTACTACGATAGGGTGCTCGAATGTCTTAGGCGAGCGCGCTACAAAGAAATTGCCGTAAAACACTACATCATCACCTTCTTTTTCATTACGCATGTTAGGGCGGAAAGTGACCATTAGGTTGCACGATTGGAAAGGAATACCATTATAATGCCCTACTATTTGGTCGCCACCTTTTAGGGTGTAACGCTCAAACTTAAATAGTAGCGAGTCTATAAACTCAGCAATGCCTATATGTCCGTTTTCAAAGTATTGAAACTGAGGACTGATATACTGCACTACTTTACTAAATACTTTCTTCTTTACTTGCGTGAAATCGGTGGTGCCTGTTAGCCTGCTTTGCATATAGCGTTTGGTGAACATCGTCCATAAAAAACTACCTCCTATCATAATCGCTAAGATGATAAAGATATAGTTTGAACTGCCTACTGATAGGGTGCCCGATAGTACTAAATAGGCAATAGTACCCATTAGGGCAACCGCAAAGGCTATTTGCATATAGAGGGTGTTCTTACTCACACTACGCCCTTTTTCCATAGCCGCAAGCTCTGTGCCAAACTCTTTTTCGGCAAAAGAGTGAAACTCTTCTACAGGTTTTAGGGTTATCTTTTCTTCAGGGGTTATTTTAGCAGCCTTTGTGTCATCAGTCTTGTTATACAGCTCTTTCATCACCTCATTATAGGTGCCCATATTTTGGGGTTGCTCTAATACGCGCTTTAGGTCTGCTGCGCGATACTTCTGTATAGGCAATTCATATTGCTGATTATCAATCGATACGTAAATACGAGTGATAGGGTCTAACTGATATTTTATTTTTCCTAAAGGTATCACAGTGAGATAAGTCTCTAACTCGTGATGAAAGTGCACTTCTTTTCCCGCTTGTACAAGGCTGAAAAAGGCTTCTACTTTTTGCTTCCTGCCAAAGATAGCACGAGCACGCATTAGGGGGTAGTAAACAGAGGCAATCACCGCTATAGGCAAAATGTACTTAATTTGCGGTGGAATACCTTCGGCACTGTTCATCATTTTGCCCAAAATAGGTAGGGCAAATATAGCGAGGAGCGCAACCCCTATTATAGCCAATACGGCTACAATAATAAGGTTGCGCGTTGTAATTTTCTTTTCGCGTTCGCACTCTTGTAGTACGAGCTGTTTAGCGTCTGTTAGTGTCATTATTTTTCCTCTGATTCAAAAGTCCATTCACCGTCTTTTTGCTCTGCTAACACCCTGTAATAGGTAGTAGTAACAGTTCTTTTCCGACCTATCCTTTGATAAGATTTTCCTTTTCCTATTTCAGTAAATTCCATTCTGAAACCTACTTTATAGCCTCCTGCAGTGCCATCGCTTTCCAAAAAGATACAAGAGACATTGAAGTTTTCGTAGTCAGGAAATTCATCTTTGAATTTTTCGATACCTTCTTTTACCTTTTCTACTACTTTATCCGTGTTGATGTCTTTTAGTTTAAAGAATTCTCCTTCTTTTTTCACGTTGTCAAGTGCAGTAGCATCTTTCCATTCTTTGGGGAAGTTGAACTCTTGTTTTACCATTTTGTCGTTGTCAGGGTATATAAATCTACCGAAGTGTAAGGTGTTGTCTTCCAATGCTTTCTCTGATTGGAAATAAACTAATAGGAACTCTTTGTCCTTTACGGGAGAGTCGTTAAAAAGGGCAATAGTTTCTTTAAAACCTTCTTTGTCGTACAATACAGGGGCTTTTTTGCCACAAGCGGTAAGTACTAAGGCGATAAGTGCGCCTGCGAGGAATGTGAGCTTTCTCATTGTTTGAATCTTTTTTAATTATTACTTCTTTTGTTATTTAATAGGGTTGCCTTGAGCATCGAAATGGTAAGTTTTGCCAATTACTTTAGTAGGGTCATTACCGATAGTGTTTATCTTTATCTCGAAAGCTAAAGTTTTAGGGTTTTTCTGAATTTCCCAACTGCGAACGTAGGTTTCAGCACCGTTTTCTTTCTCCTTTACTCCCTTTATAAGGTCAGGGACTTTGTCGATAAGAGGCTTAACATCGGCGTAAGAAAAGAGGATTTCTTTGTAATCATCATACTTAGCGCGTTTGCCTTCGCTGGTTTTTATCACCATCTGTCCACTACTTAGGTAGTGCAAGTTGTCTTTGCTGTAAGAGGCATTGTAGCCTGTTATAAGGTTCTTGCTTTTGTCTGTTAATCCTTCAGCTATTACAGTGCAATAAGCGGGCTTGCTGAACTCGCTTTTCACTTTGTAAAGGTCGAGGGTATCATTAGAAATATTGTGTTTTTCTAATATTTTTTGATAAACAGCGTCATAGTCGCCTGCTTCGCTACCTACTACACCTTTATTGTAATCGTAATCGGGCTTTTCTTTGCCCATTGCGCTATCAGCGATACTGTGTACAGCACTTTGCCAGTCGCAGCTGGTTAAGCTGATAGCAGCGATAGCCATAGCAGCTAAAATAGTAACTTTTTTCATACTGAATTATTTAGGTTTTAAATTAATTATTCTTCTTCCACAAAGCCGAAATACCTACATTTTGGTCTTTTTGCTGAACAGGGTATTTGCTGTTGATAGCATCAAGTATATCAGTGTCAAACTCTTGATTGCTGCCGTATATGGTTCTGATAATCCACTGCCCAATCCAGCCGCCTTGCGAGTAGAGCATTTTTAGCCAGCCTTTCATAGTGCTGCGGTCGAAGCCGAGATAAGTATCTTCGCGGCTCATATCGTCAGTCATAGGGGCATACTTGGTGGTGATAAGGGTGCGGTGGTAAGCATTTTTAGCGATGAAGATACGGTCTTCAGCACTGCCAGTGCCTAAAAACTGAGCCGCTGCATTGCCTTTTTTAAGGAATTTTACTTCATACTTACTGCCGAGTTTTTCTTTTAGTAACTCGAATAAATCTTCCAAAGGCACTTTGCCTTCGAGAAAAGTGATGGTAATGTTCTTGTCTAAGAGTCCCATTTGTCTATATTTTTTAATATTACGCTGCAAAGGTAAACATTTTACCCCCCCCCCATTGTTAAATTTTTGTTAAAGTTTTATTAAACTTTGTTTTTGTAAGGTTCTTTTTTTCTTTACTCTGAGACTTTTTATAGTGTGTAGGATATTTTTCTGATTTTTGTAGGTTTATTAGACGGTTATACTTTGCTCTTTTTTCGGTCTTCCTTCGGTCTAGCTATATCCTTTATATATCCAAAGTAAAGGGAAGGTATAAAAAGAACTTTTTTCTGGTAGGAGGGATTTTGTGGGTGTTTTATTCTTTAGTAAAATAAGGAAGTCTGTCTAAAGGGACTTGTAGGGTGTAGGTCTTGCCGCCTTTGTATTTTTTGCCTTGGTCATCGCGCCAAGTGCCTTTTGGGAGTTTAACGGTGCGGGTGTCGCTCTCGGTTATTATGGGAGCCACTAAATACTTATCGCCCAGCATATATTGGTCTTTGCAGTCAGCAAACCCCTGATTTGGGAAAGCGTATTCCATACTGCGCACTATAGGTTCGCCTGTTTTAGCCGATTGTTTTGCCTGCTCGATGAGGTAGCTACCCAGCTGCTCGTGCCATTTGGCGTATTTTATGCAGATGTCTAAGTTCTCTTTGGAAAGAATACGCCAAGGGGCTACAGAGAATTGCATCATAGGCATCATAGCGTGTATTTGACACGACCGCACGATAAGTTTTTGATTGAATTTGGTAGGGTCTACATTCAGAAAACTACCGTATTCGCCACCTCCTATCATATCAGGACAGGCATAGGCATAGCCGTTTAGCCCTGCGGCTATCATATCGGGTACTAAGCGCGCCACTCCGTCCCACGAATAGCTCTTGTCGCCCAAACGTTGTACTAAGGGCTGTCCGCCGAGTTTCCAGCAAGCGCGAAACTCGTTGTAAGGAAAGGCTAAGCCTAATTTTCCCCATAAATAGGTTTGCTCGGTGTCGTAAGATTTTTGGTCGAAAACCTCTATAGCTTCAGCCAAATAACGTTCAGGGTCACCTGCATCAAACTTAAAACCGTCAATGCCGTATTCTTTTTGTAGCTGTTGTAGTTCACCTACGAAGTGCTTGAAAGCATCGGGGTTGCTAAGGTCATAACAAGCACTCAGCCCATTCCACCAATCGAGAATAGCAGGGGTATGCGAACCTTTTTTCTTTATTAAATAGCCTTTGTCGCGCAAAAAACGATACTCCTGACTGTCAGGCGATACAAACGGACATACCCACACCATCACTTTAAAACCCATTTGGTGTAGTTTAGCTATCATTTCTTTAGGTGAAGGAAATTTATCAGGGCGGAATTGCCATACACCGTAGTCTTTTTGCCAATTGTCGTCTATCATTATCACGCCGGTAGGCATACCGTTATCAATAATAGCTTGGGCGTAAGCCAATACGTCTTTTTGATTTTGGTTATAGATGAGCTCTATCCACGTGTTGTACTGAGGTTTAGTAAAGAATACTTCAGGAGGAATAGTACCTGAAGGAGGAAAATACCGCTGGCTTACTGCCTGATAGGCACTCTTTAGGTTGTCACCTTTGCTGCTCTGGCAACTCACGGTGCCGCGCGATGGCGTGATGAGTATCTTTCCCTCTTGAAATTGGTAGGCAAAGGGGGTATCAGCAGCTATATACCTACCTTTGTTAGACAGCAGGTAGGGCACTGACTGGTTATTGAAGTTTTCGGTGCGCAGGTTGTACACACGCTTAGATGCTTGATAAGGCATCATATAGCCTAATCCAGTGAAGCCGCCCCACCATTTTTCGTTAGGCAGTAAGCTGATTTCGGTGGTAGTTTGAGCCTCAGCCCATACTGAAGCTACTAACAAAGTAATAAATGCAATTATCTTTTTCATCGTAATTATGAATTTTGTATTACAAAAAAAACTTTGCCAAAGCTTTATACTTTAGCAAAGTTTTAAAAATAACAATATTATCCCTTATTAAAAATCAAAATCTATGCCTGTTGGGTCGTCCTCTTTTTCTTTACTACAGTCTATCTGTATTTGTATGTTTTGAGGTGCTGCAAAAGGTTCTTTTGATATGGCTAAATCTTTATTAGCATAGCATTTCTTCATATAATAACCCCATACCGGAAGTGCCATTGTAGCTCCTTGTCCGTAGGCGGTAGTGCGGAAGTGTATAGCACGGTCTTCGCCTCCTACCCATACGCCTGTTACAAGGTTGGGTACCATACCTATAAACCACCCATCGCTGTTGTTTTGGGTAGTACCTGTCTTGCCTGCTATAGGGTTGGTGAATTGGTAAGGGTAGCCAGTCATTACATTCTTATAAATTGCATTGTAACTATCAGCTCCTTTGGTACGTAGGCGGGCACCAGAACCGTAGCGGGTTACCCCTTCTAATAGATTTACTACCGCACGAGCTACTTCAGCATTTACTACATCGTGTGTTTCGGGGGTATTTTCGAATAGTACGGTACCATTTTTATCTTCAATACGAGTTACCAATACCGGCTTCACATATATCCCTTCGTTAGCAAAAGTACCATAGGCAGCTACCATTTGCAGTACTGTGGCATCGGCAGTACCTAAGGCTATAGAAGGCATTTCGGGCATCTCTGAGGTGATACCTAACTTCTTCACTAAGTTGATTACGGGTACAGGTCCTACCTTATCCATTAGATTTACCGTAATAGAGTTTATTGAGTTTGCTAAGGCTGCCTTTAGGGTCATCATCTTGCCAGAGAAGTTGCCGGTGGAGTTGCGCGGACACCACGCTTGTACATTGCCATATTTGCCAGCTTCTATACAAGTCTGAATGTCAGGAAGCTCTAAGCAAGGTGAGTAGTGCAATTGGTCTATAGCGGTAGCATATACGAAAGGCTTGAAGGTAGAGCCCGTTTGTCGTGCCCCTTGTGCTACTTGGTCGTATTGGAAATGCTTGTAGTTGATGCCGCCTACCCACGCTTTTATATGCCCTGTTTGAGGCTCCATTGACATCATACCGGTACGCAAAAAGGCTTTGTAGTATAATATTGAGTCGCGGGGAGTCATTACAGTATCGCGCTCGCCTTTCCAGCTAAATACACGCATTTCTACTTTCTTATTGAAGCTCTCGCGTATCTCTTTTTCTGAATAGCCTAAGTATTTTAGGTGTATCCAACGATTTGAGTTCTTCATTGCGCGCTCTATCAGGTTGTTGTATTCGTCTTTGGTAACTTTTACAAAAGGATAAGTTGCATTTTTCTTTCGGTTGTTTTCAGCATCAAAAGCCTTTTGAAGCTGTTTCATATGTGCTTTTACTGCTGCTTCAGCATAAATCTGCATTTTAGAGTCTATAGTAGTATAAACCTTTAGTCCATCTAAGTAGAGATTGTATTTAGTGCCATCGGGCTTGGGGTTTTCGTTTACCCACGTTTTCATATAGCTACGGAGGTATTCTCTGAAGTAAGTAGCTATACCATCATTATGGCTTTCGGGAGTGTATTTTATCTTCAGAGGTAACTGCTGTAGTGAGTCTTTTTGCTCTTGGGTTAAATAGTTATTCTTTGCCATTTGAGCAAGTACTACATTGCGGCGATTAGTTACCCCTTCTTTGTTTTTCACAGGGTTGTAAAGAGCTGAGTTTTTGAACATTCCGACCAGCATCGCTCCTTCTTCTATCTTTAGTTGTTTAGGCTCTTTATCGAAATATATTTTGGCTGCTGAACGTATTCCGTCGGCATTGTTGTTGAAGTCGTAGATGTTGAAATACATCGTTAGTATTTCCTCTTTGGTGTACTGCTTTTCTAAGCGGGTAGCAATAATCCACTCTTTTATCTTCTGGGTATAACGGGCTATCCCTCTGGTTTTTTCTTTGTGGAAGAGCTGTTTGGCCAACTGTTGCGAAATGGTAGAAGCACCACCTTTACTACCTAAGTATACCATAGCGCGTATCGTACCTCGTATGTCAATACCAGAATGCTCGTAGAAACGCTCATCTTCGGTAGCGATAAGCGCATCAACTAAATGCTTGGGTAAATCTTTGAATTTTATAGGGGTACGGTTTTCGTCTAAGTAGAATTTACCTAACGATTTGCCATCGGCTGTTACTATTTCGGTAGCTAAGTTTGTTTCGGGATTTTCTAAGTGTTGAAAGTCGGGCATCTCGCCCAACAAACCAACTGATGCCGCTACAAAAAGCAGTAAAACACCTACTATTGCAGCAGCAAATAAACCCCAAAACCATTTTATGACTGGATTGATTTTCTTTTTCATTGTTTTTCGCTTTTTTCTACTCTCAAGCCTACTTCTGTAATACCTTTGAGCTGTTGTACGCCATTGTTTTCACCTATTTTACGCATTGCTTGTTCTATTTTGATGCTGTAGTTGCCCTTAGCAGGGAAAGTAAATTGCTCTTTATACCATAATTTACTTTCTTTTACCGCTGAATAGCCGTCGCCTAACCATTTTCCCTCTGGGGTTGCCATTTCGTACTCTAAGGTATCAACGATAACCTTATCGCTATGAGGGATTTCCATCTTAGTGATAATGAATAGGTTGCTGAATTCGTAATGAGCATCATTGCGAATCATAATAAAGAGGTTTTTCTTAGTTACGGTGTCTTGCGTTTCTAAATGAAAAGCAATGGGCTGATGGGCTTGCCAGCCATCAGGTAGCGATACATATTCGCTGTATTCTACCCCGTTGCTACAACCTAATAGCAAGCCTATAAATAACAAACTTATTAGTATTCTCATTCTGATTTCTCATTATTAGATTGTTTGGGCTTATTGACCTTATTAGCAAAAGGGTCGAGGTTGCGTCGCACATTAGGGTTTTGCTGTTTCTTTCCTGCCATCTTTTGCTTTTGTTGCATTCTCTTATTATTGTTACTTGCCTCAGGAGCAGGTATTTTTTTAGCCTGCTGAGGGGTAGCATTAGCCTGTGGTTGTGGTGGTTCTATAGGTAGTTTTACTTCTTTAGTAGCAGCATTTAATACCCCTTCGCCCGTACGTTTTAGCTCTGCTGCTTTATTCACATTTTTGGGTATTTTTTTAGGTTTTTTATTGCTGCGTTCTGCTTCAGCCTCAGCTTTTGGCTCATTTTTAGCTGCCTCTTCCTTAGGGAGAGCCTCTTTTTCTTTATTTCCTTTCTTGTTATTGCGTTTTTTCTTGCGCTTAGGAGTGTCAAAACGAGTAATACTGTCTTCTTCTATAGGAGTTAACTCCATATCAGTGTAGCCCGAAGCGTTTTTGCGTGAAGAAAGGTCGCTTACTATTGCGTATTCTTCTAATTCCTCAATCTCTTCGCCTTTTTTGTTGAGATCAATAATTTCTTTTACACTATCTACTGATAGTTTATGCCAAGTAATAGGGTTTTCATCGTAGGTAAACCACATTAATCGTTTGAAGATGTCTATCTTCTGACAGCTGGCAGTACCGCGCTGGGTGTTTAGCTTGGTGTCAGTACGAGGGAAGTCTTGTAGTGCATCGAGGTAGGTGTCTAACTCGAAGTTTAAACAACACTTCAGTTTGCCGCATTGTCCTGCTAATTTTTGAGGATTTAGCGATAATTGTTGATAACGTGCCGCTGAAGTAGATACACTTCTAAAATCGGTTAGCCAAGTAGCACAGCATAACTCGCGCCCGCAAGAACCTATCCCCCCTAAGCGGGCAGCCTCTTGTCGGAAACCTATTTGTCGCATCTCTATACGCACAGAGAAAGCCCTTGCCATATCTTTGATAAGCTGGCGAAAGTCTACCCGCCCTTCAGCAGTGTAGTAAAAAGTAGCTTTAGAGCCATCGCCTTGAAACTCAACATCTGATATTTTCATTTCCAGACCTAAAGCGATAGCTAGTTCGCGCGATTGCTTTTGTACTTCTATTTCTTTATCTCGCGATTGCTGCCACACGTCTATATCGTGCTGATTAGCTTTGCGATACACTCTAGGAAGACCTTCGTTTTCCCAACTGATGCGCCTCTTTTTCATTTGTGAGCGCACTAACTCTCCGGTAAGGCTCACCACCCCTATGTCGTGTCCTGATGAGGCTTCAGTAGCTACCACATCACCCATTTGCAGGGGGAGTTTTTCGGTGTTTCTGAAATACTCTTTTCGGCTATTCTTAAAACGGACTTCAACACAATCAAAAAACTCCTGACCACCAGGAAGTTGTGTGTTAGCCAGCCAGTCGAATACCGATAGCTTTACGCTCCCAAAACTCCGTGCCCCACAGTTGGTACTACAGTTGTTATGAGAGTCTTTTGTATGATTAAAAGTGCAAGTATTGCAACTCATTGTTCGTTAGTATTAAAAAGTGATATAATCTCAATCGGCAAAAGTACAAAATAATTATTGATTAACCATTAACTATCGCCAAAAAAAATAATTCAACTACCGACAAACTTATATTCTAAAACTTTCTATAATAAAAGGTGTGTTTTAATAATTTTATGTTTTGGCCTTAAATTATTACCTTAATTGTTAAAATTATACTAAATAATATAGGTGAGACTAAAAAAAATAGCCAAAACTGTTGTATTATTCGTAGAAAATAAAGAATTTTGTCCTCGAATAATTTAATACACGTACGAACAATGGAAGAAAAAGATTTTTTAGACACCGAGGAGATTTTCTCGAAAGTCTTAAGAGCTGGTAGGCGTACCTATTTTTTTGACGTAAGAGCTACGCGCGCCAATGATTACTATCTTACAATCACAGAAAGTAAGAAGTTTACACACGATGATGGCTCTTTTCATTACAAGAAACACAAAATTTATCTTTACAAAGAAGATTTTGAATTGTTCAAAGATATTTTGAATGAAATGACCACTTATGTGTTTGACGAACGAGGCGAAGAAGTTATTTCTGAACGCCATCAACGTGACTTCAAAAGAGAATATTATGCTGAGGGATTGAATGAAGTAGAGGCTACACCTAACAGAAGCTATCGTTCTCTTGATTTTGAAGACCTTTAACCCAACTATTACCTCTACACTTGCGCAAAGATGAGGCTTCACTCAACAAATATAGATACTTTTTAGAGTGATGACGAAGCGGCTTATTGGGTAAGACTCATCTTTTGGCGAGGGTGAAATTTCTCTAACACTTCTCTTAAATAACTTTTTTCTACGTGTACATAAATTTCAGTAGTGGTAATATTCTCGTGACCTAACATCATTTGTATAGCTCTTAGGTTCGCACCATTCTCCAATAAATGTGTGGCAAACGAATGCCGAAACGTATGCGGGCTTATTTTCTTCTTCAGCCCAATATTCTCTGCCACCTGCCGTACTATCGTAAATATCATAGCTCGTGTGAGCTGTTTTCCCCTTCGATTTAAGAATACATAATCTTCATTCCCTTTGGCTATTTTTAGTGACTTTCGCTGATTGTCAATATAATGACTTATTTGCTTTTGGGTATAATGCTCTATAGGGATAAGTCGCTGTTTGCTGCCTTTACCCATTACCCTTATAAAATCTTCTTCAAAGAAAAGGTCTGACAGGCGTAGTGATACCAATTCGGACACACGCAGTCCGCAGGCGTACAATGTTTCAATAATAGCTTTGTTTCGATGTCCCTCTTCGGTACTAAGGTCTATAGAAGCGAGCATGGCATCTATCTCTTGCAGGGAAAGCGTGTCGGGTAGTTTCATACCTATCTTAGGACTCTCGATAATCTCCATAGGGAAATCTTCGCGGTTTTTCTCATACATCATATACTTGAAAAAGCCTTTTAAAGACGAGATAAGTCGTGCTTGTGAGCGAGCATTGAGTCCTTTTCCTACTTCGTATACAAATTGTCGCAAGGTGTCCTCGCCTATATTGTTAGGCGTTTCGGTAATATTGTACTTCTCTAAATACTGAATCAGTTTCTCAATGTCTAACCCGTAGGATACCGCCGTGTTTTCGGATAATCCACGTTGTAACCGCAAATAATGCTGAAAATCTTCGTTCGTTTTTTTCCAAATCATCTTTTCTGCCGATTAGCTCGTTACCTACTCTGCTAATTTTAAATCAGTTGCATCGTTATAATGCTTCTTGTCTTTGATGACTCCTTTTGAAACTTTTACCAACCCAGGGTTTGAACGTATTATTGTTTTGAGCGTAGTGCCATCGTTGTAATAGAAATCGAAATTGAGTTCGTACTTCTTAACTATGTAAGGGGCTTTTTCTAACTGCGAGGTTAAACCAATAACAGTATACCCTCCTTTGAGTGCCTCATCAGTTACGCGTTTTATTGTCTTAAAAGCGTCTTCGTTAGCGCGATCTAAACGATAAGATACTACCAAAAGCAACTTGTCTTTCCAAATGTAATCGTCAAAATAATTTTCACCCTCCTTATCCCAAATGTAGAAATCGTGTATAGGCGCTTCGGGCACTTCTGTTTTTACATTCACCACTTCGGCATAGTTGCCGTTCTTGTCTTTGGGCACCTGTCCGTTATTAATTATTTTCTGCTCTTTGCCGTCTATTTTTACCGTCCAATAGTAAGTGATTTTTCCACTTGGTATTTTCATTCCTTCTGGAATACTTGTGCCTATTTTATAAGGGCGAAAATCTTTGATAGGCAGGTGGTTATATACATAATATACAAAAATACTGCAGAAAATTACCGATAGTAGGGTGATATATAGAGGTAGTTTGCCTTTGCTGATGGGCTTTATATAGTCCTGTCCCCATAAAAAGATGATGAGGGCAGCTACTAATAACACTATGTCTTTGGTAAATGATTGCCAAGGGGTGAATTTGATGGCATCGCCGAAGCAACCGCAATCTGTTACTTTGTTGAAATAAGCCGAATAGAAAGTTAGGAAACCAAAGAAAATGAGCATAGCCAGCAGCGACCACAGCGTTAGTTTCTTTTGGTAGCCCACTAATAGCATTACCCCCAATACTACTTCAACTATGCAGACTATGATAGCAAAGGTAAGTGCAAAGGGTATTAGGAATGGTAGCCCCAGCACGTTGGGTGCAAAATAATCTTCTAATTTGAAAGAGAACCCCATA
>NZ_KN389987.1:52583-79530 GCF_000213295.2 Capnocytophaga sp. oral taxon 329 str. F0087 | reverse complement strand
TCTGCCTATTTATATGGTATTATCAATAATTAGTTGCTAACTATTAATAATTTAGTCATTCTTATGCTTGGAATGGAATAACAGAAACGAATGATTTGTCATTCTTTTTCTTTTCAAACTTCACGATACCGTCAATTTTAGCGTGTAGGGTATGGTCTTTACCGATATACACATTTTCTCCGGCATTGTGCTGAGTACCACGCTGACGAACGATGATGTTGCCTGCGATAGCTACTTGTCCTCCATAAATTTTAACGCCTAAGCGTTTAGAGTGTGATTCTCTACCGTTCTTTGAACTACCGACACCTTTCTTGTGAGCCATTTTCTTACATTTTTAAGTTTAACAATTATTTTGCAACGATGTTTTCGATTACTATTTGAGTGAAAAGTTGGCGGTGACCGTTTTTCACTTTGTAACCTTTACGTCTTTTCTTTTTAAACACGATTACTTTGTCTCCTTTCACGTGTTTCAAAACTTTTGCTTCAACTGAAGCTCCGTTTATAGCTGGGGCGCCAACGGTTATAGCTCCGTTATTGTCTATTAGAAGAACGCGGTCGAAACTTACGTTTGCACCTTCTTCGTTAGCCAAGCGGTGTACATATACCTTTTGGTCTTTGCTTACTTTGAATTGTTGCCCTGCTATCTCTACAATTGCATACATAGCTTACTGTTTTTAAATTATGTTTTAAATCGGCGGCAAAGATACAACTATTTTTTTTACTCACCAAAATATTTGCTTAAAAAAGTTTTTAGAAGAGGGAGGGCTCTATGGTTCACTTTTTTTGTATGTGTAATGTCTTAGCTCTTCAGTAGTAATACAAATGTTATAACCTTTATTCTCAAGTCCTCTGATAAGTTCTTTATCTCCTGTCCAGATTTTATGCTTAAATTGCAAATGAAAAGCAATAAAAGGAGTATCATCTTTGTCTATTTCAGCAGCTATTGTTGCTGCTTTTCTGTTATTTTCGAGTGAAATATCCTCCATTGAAAGGATTTTCATACCCTCTAATAATATATTAAACTCTTTTTTGACTTCCTTAGGTGTTTTATTTAAATATACAGACAATCTTTTTAGGTGTTCATCTATTTCAGCAAGCAAATAGTCAGGGACTAAAAATTGAATTTTTCGTCTTTCATTTAGTATTTCAGCAATAGGCCCTTTGGGCGAAAGTAACGCGCTAAAGAATATATTGGTGTCTGTAATTACTATCATAGCTATCCTATTTTTTGAAGTAAATCAGTTTCTTCAGCTTCTCTTTCTGCCATTCTTTTGAAGTAGCGCTTAGCCCCCTTCTTTTTTATGTCGCGTGATAAACTCATTATAAAATCGCGATGGGCTATAGGGATGCCATACTCATCAACTTCCTCTTCTATTTCTTCTGTCTTTACAAAATCGAGTGTTTTTGCATAAGCAGCAAAAGCTAAGGCTTCCTTGCTATTGTTTGTTATGGTAAATGTGATAGGCATAACTTTTTTGTTTTTATAATTTTTGCAAAAGTACAAAATAAATTTCAATTAACCATATGCAAAAACCGAGCCCTTTTGGTTAGGACTCGGTTTTTTATCAACTTTAGAATTCACATTAGAATTAGTAACTGTGTTCATCAATCGCTACTTTGCCCCAGAATACTTTGTAAGCAAAATAAGTGTAGATAAGTAGTAAAGGCGCTCCGATAGCTGCTATTGTAAGCATAATCTCTAATGATTTGGTGCTCGCAGCTGCATTGTATACAGTTATATCGTGACCTATAATCTCGGTGTTGCGCAAGAAAACAGGGTGTAACTGTAGCGCTACTATCAACATAAAGAATACTATTGTGAGGATAGTGCCTACAAAAGATTTTTTGTAATCGCCTTTTTTGATGAAAATAGCGATGCTCAAAATGCTAATCAGTAAAAGTACGGCAATAACGATGAGTGCAGGACTCTGTGCTGTATTAGCCGCTAAATGTGGCGTAAGCAAGCTGTAAACCGCTACCGCTACGAATAACACTAAAAAGCCTACATATGCCTTGTTGATGCGGCGGGCAATGCGTTCGTGTAGGCTGCCGTGTGTTTTTAGCAATAAGTAAAGTCCACCGTGTACCGCCATAAGCAAAACTGTCATCAGTCCTACCAATAGGGCGTAAGGTGTTAGGAACGTGAAGAGGGCACCACCTGTGTATTCAAAATCGTTGTCTAAAGGAAGTCCTTGTAGCAGGTTACCTATTACTACCCCTAATAAGAGTGGGAGTACAATACTACAGATGCTGTAGACTAAATCCCAATTATCGCGCCATCTTTGGCTGTCTTCTTTTCCGCGGAATTCTATAGAGACAGCTCTAAAGATGATAAAGGTAAGAAAGAGCATAAAAGGGGTATTCATAGCCGAAAAGAGCGATGCGTACATCAGCGGAAATCCGGCGAAAATAGAAGCTCCACCGATTACTAACCACGCCTCGTTACCGTCCCACACAGGGCCGATGGCGTTTAGTGCTACACGACGTTCTTCTTTTTTATCTAAAAATAGATGCCAAGCACCAGCTCCGAAATCAAAGCCATCTAAAATGGCATAGCCTGTAATTAAAAAGCCTACTATGATAAACCACCACGTAGGGTAGTCGATGCCTAAAAATGTTTCCATATCAGTATAATTTATGCAGTTATTGTAGCTTGTTCTTCGTGCTCATCGATGCCGTGAACAATCTTTTTCTTTAATAAGTAAATGAATAAGATGAAAAGGATGGTGTATACTATCGTGAAGAGAATGATAGCAAAGAGTATCTGATGCGCTGTTACCGCTTTAGAGAGCGCGTCGCTGGTGCGCAAAAGTTTATACACAATCCAAGGTTGGCGACCCATTTCGGCAGCAAACCAACCTACTTGGTTGCCTATTTGTGGCAAGATTACTGCCCATACAAATATGCGTAGGAGCCAGCGTTTGTCGTACAACTTGCCGCGCCATAGCAAGAAAGAGGCAAAGACGGTTAGCGCAATGAGGAACATACCAATAGCCACCATTATATGATAGAATTGGAATACGGCATTCACCTGACCAGGACGATCTTCCATAGGGTATTGGTCGAGCCCTATCACAGGGGTTTCTGTGTCGTAATGGAGCATATAGGTTAGTCCGTTAGGTATTTTTACCCCGTGAGTTACTTCGTTTTTCTTATCTACCCAACCAAAAAGGTAAAGGTCAGCAGGCTCGGTGCGGAAATGACCTTCCATAGCTGCTAATTTTTCAGGTTGATTTTTAGCTACGCCTTCAGCAGAACTGTGACCAGAAGCTAACTGTAGCAATGAAAAAATAGTACCTACAATAAGAGTTACTTTGAAGGCTTTTTTAGAGATTTCGACGTGTCGGCCTTTGAGTAGATACCAAGCGTGTACGCTGAGTACTAGGAAGATACCCGCCAAGAAAGCCCCTTGCCATACGTGCCAAATACGGTCTACGCTTGAAGGGTTGAACACCATTGCCCAGAAGTCGGTGATAACGGCTTTAGCTTGCATACCTTCGCCTGCGACTACATAACCCGCAGGAGTTTGTTGCCAGCTGTTGGCAATAACAATCCATACGGCTGAACACATAGAGCCCAAAAATACCCCAAGGGTAGCCAAGAAGTGCCATACGGGTTTGATTTTGTTCCAGCCAAAGAGTACGATACCTAAGCAGGTACTTTCGAGAGCGAAAGCGAAAACGCCTTCGGCAGCTAAGGCACTACCAAAAATGTCGCCCACATAGCGAGAATAGGTTGCCCAGTTGGTACCAAATTCAAATTCCATTACGATACCTGTAGCCACCCCAATACCGAAGGTAAGAGAGAAGATGCGCGTCCAGAAGCGGGCTAAGGTGTTGTACTCTACCTTTCCGGTGCGTAGGTAAATGCCTTTGAAAATGACCATCAGCAGTCCGAGACCGATGCTCAAAGGGGGATAAATGTAATGGAAAGCAATCGTAAGTGCGAACTGAATACGTGCTAAAATTTCTGTTTCCATACGTTGAGTAAATTAAAAATTAGTGATTATAATATGGCACAAAGTTATAAACTATTGTGAAAACACCCAAATAAAAAGTTAAAAACCTTTTGAATTTATATTGGTTCTAAATTGAGGAATGAGAGGGCTGGGAGGATTGGGAGGGCTGGGAGTGCGAGCCGCACCGGCGATTGTGAGACGGGTGGGATGGGTGAGACGGGTGGGACAGGTGGGACAGGTGAGAAGGCTGGGAGGATTGGGAAGGCTGGGAGGATTGGGAAGGCTGGGAGGATTGGGAAGGCTGGGACAGGTGGGACTGGTGAGACAGGTGGGACAAGTGGGACGAGTGGGAGTAGTATGTTTTTCTGTGTTTGGGGCGGTTATTAGATGTTTATACTTCGCTAATTTTTCGCTGATTCTTCGCTCTTCCTGTATCCTTCCTATATCCAACGTAAAGGGTAGGTGTAGAGAGAAAAATTTTCTCCAAATTTCTCTTATTTTTGTTTGGAAAATTATCGAAAATTTTTATATCTTTGCGGTGTAATCCAAATAAAAAAATGCCTTATGAGAAAATTTTTTCTTTTAGCAATGATGTTAGTAACATTAACATATTGCGATAAAAAAGTAGATTGTCAGATTCCACCGCCTCAATTTACAATATCTATCAACAAAGCATCAGAAGTGCATAAAGAATTTGTTAATCAAGCAGGTGAGGTTGATAAAGCTAATATCAGCTTATACAAACAAAAGAACGGTGTAAAAGAATCGTATGGAATAATGTTTGGGTTTAATAGAACTCAAGAGGGAAAGGAATATTTGAAAATAGGAACTCAACTTTGGTTTGATAATGATGTTTATACCGGAAAGACAGAAACACTCTACCTACAAAATGCTACTAAAACTTATAAAATAGAAGTAGATGGTTATATGGAGGATGGAGAATGTGGAAAGTATGCTGTTATTAATGAAATTCGTGTAGACGGTACAAAAATAGAAGTGCCCTATTTAATAAAATGATTTTTGTTCATTTTCTCAATCCTCTAAAATCTAAATTTTGCTAATTGATAAATTATTTGTATCTTTGTGCCCTTGATTTGATTACTTATAAACTTACCTAAATAAAAAAATGGCAGAAGAAGTATATAACGAACAAAATACCGCTGACTATTCAGCTGATAATATCCAATCTCTCGAAGGTATGGAGCACGTGCGTATGCGCCCCTCTATGTATATAGGCGACGTGGGCGTACGCGGTTTGCATCACCTTGTGTATGAAGTGCTTGACAACTCGATAGACGAGGCGCTGGCAGGCTATTGCGATATGATAGCTGTTACTATTAACGAGGATAATTCTATCACCGTAGAGGATAACGGGCGTGGTATCCCTGTGGATATTCACAAGAAAGAAGGCGTTTCGGCACTGCAAGTGGTAATGACCAAAATTGGTGCCGGTGGTAAGTTCGACAAAGGCTCTTATAAAGTGTCTGGTGGTTTGCACGGGGTAGGGGTATCGTGCGTGAATGCCCTCTCTAATCACTTGACTGCTACCGTATATCGCGATGGTAAGATATGGCAACAAGAGTATGAGCGCGGGGTGGCTCTCTACCCTGTGAAGCAATTAGGCGACACTGATAAGCGCGGTACTAAGGTTACTTTCTTGCCTGATGATACTATTTTTGAGCAAACTACTGAGTTTAAATACGATACTCTTGCGGCACGTATTCGCGAGTTGGCTTATTTGAACAAGGGTATCACCGTTACACTTACTGACCTAAGAAATAAAGACGAAAAAGGTAACTATATACACGAGAAATTTCATTCTGAAAAAGGACTTACTGAGTTTGTGAAATATCTTGATGGCAACCGTATTCCTATCATTGGGGGCGTGATTGCTATGGAAGGTGAGAAAAACGGTATACCGGTAGAGGTTGCGATGACTTACAACGATTCGTATACTGAAAACTTGCATTCTTACGTTAATAATATTAACACCTCAGAAGGGGGTACCCATTTGCAGGGCTTCCGTATGGGGCTTACTCGTACCCTTAAAGCGTACGCTGATAAGTCGGGATTGCTCGAAAAAATGAGCAAGGATAAGAAAAATCCTGTAGAAATAGAGGGTGATGACTTCCGTGAGGGGCTTACTGCGGTTATCTCGGTAAAAGTGGCTGAACCTCAGTTTGAGGGGCAAACGAAGACTAAATTAGGTAACCGTGAGGTGACTTCGGCAGTATCGCAAGCCGTTGGTCAGATGCTTGAGGATTACTTAGAAGAGAATCCTAATGATGCTAAGACGATAGTAGAGAAAGTGATACTTGCTGCGCAAGCTCGTCAGGCAGCCCGTAAGGCTCGTGAGATGGTACAGCGTAAGAGTGTGATGAGTGGCGGCGGCTTGCCAGGGAAATTGGCTGACTGTTCGGAAGAAGACCCTAAGAAGTGTGAGCTCTTCCTTGTAGAGGGGGACTCTGCGGGGGGTACGGCTAAGCAAGGTCGCAATAAGGATATACAGGCTATTCTGCCCTTACGTGGTAAGATATTGAACGTAGAAAAAGCGATGCAGCACAAGGTGTTTGATAGCGATGAGATAAAGAATATTTATACTGCTTTGGGGGTAAGTGTGGGTACTGAAGAAGATGCTAAAGCTCTGAACCTTAGTAAGCTGCGTTATCACAAAGTGATTATTATGTGTGATGCCGACGTAGATGGTTCGCACATTACTACGCTAATACTTACGTTCTTCTTCCGCTATATGCGCGAACTGATAGAAAACGAGCACGTATATATTGCTACGCCACCGCTTTACTTGGTGAAGAGCAAGACTAGCAAGCGCCAAGAGTATGCGTGGAGCGATAAACAACGCGATGCGCTTTCAGCAGAAATGGGCAATGTGACTATTCAGCGTTATAAAGGTTTGGGTGAGATGAACGACCACCAGCTGTGGGATACTACTATGGACCCTGCTCACCGTACTTTGCGCAAGGTTACTATTGATAATGCTTCGGAAGCAGACCGTGTGTTCTCGATGTTAATGGGTGATGAGGTGCCTCCACGCCGTGAGTTTATCGAGAAAAACGCTAAATACGCTAAGATAGATGCGTAGTTAATTAGCCAATTTGGCGATTTGTCGATTTGTCGATTTGTCGATTAACAATTTAAAGAATAATAACAAAATAAATAAATAAACGTATGAAAAGAGGACTTTTTTTGATAACAACCGCTATGCTCTTGGCATCGTGCAGTTTCTTTGTTGACCAAGCTAAAGATACTGTTAAGAAAGTGAGCGAAATTAGTGAAGAGGCTGCTAACAAAGCGGCTACTAAAGCGGGTGAGATAGTAGGTGGATCAGCACGCTCTTTCGGTGATGGAGTAGGCGAGGGGATTGACAAATCGGGCAGTATGGCACTACAGCTTTCAGAAGAATTGGCTAATGCTGGTGTAAAACTTGGTGCGCACACTATTAGCAGCACTGACGAGGGTAACGATAATAAACTCTCTATTTACTTCATTTTTGAGAAAGATTTTCAGAAAACTGTAGTAATAAAGGTGCTCAACAAACAACAAGTAGAGGTAGGAAGGATAAAACAAGAGGTAAAAGGTAAGAAAGATGAAGCTACTTACATAGACTTTGTGTTTGACCCTCGTACTAATATTGACCCTAAATATACTATATTAGTCAATTAATAATTGGCAAGATAAACATATATGAAACCCATACGCATAGGCACTCGCGATAGCCAATTGGCTCTTTGGCAGGCAGAAACAGTGCAATATCAATTAGAATTATTAGGCTATCCTACTGAAATAGTGGGTATTAAATCGGAAGGAGACCTTGAACTCACTACCCCTCTCTACGAAATGGGGGTTACCGGTATTTTTACTAAAGCCTTAGATATAGCCTTGCTAAAAGGTGAAATTGACATAGCCGTACACAGTATGAAAGATGTACCTACTCTGTTGCCCGACGGCATAGCGGTAGGGGCAGTGCTTGAGCGTGGTAATCCGCACGATATATTGGTCTACAAAGGCGATGTGTCGGACTTAGACAGCCGAGTGGCAACTATAGCTACGAGTAGTTTGCGCCGTAAAGCCCAATGGTTGCACCGTTACCCTCATCACACTATTGAGAACTTACGGGGCAATGTGAATACTCGTCTGCAAAAGTTAGCTGATAATCCTTGGGATGGAGCAATCTTTGCTGCGGCAGGCTTGGAGCGCATAGATAAGTTGCCAGAGGACTACCTTGTGCTCGACTGGATGTTGCCTGCTCCTGCGCAAGGGGCTATTATGGTATTGGCACACGAGGATAATGTAGACTTGCAAGGTATATTGCTGAAGATACACGATGGGAAAACGTATATAGAAACACAAGTAGAACGCGCTTTCTTACGCGCTTTAGAAGGGGGATGTACGGCTCCTATAGGGGCGTATGCTGAGTTTGACGGTGAGCAAGTGCACTTCAAAGGAGGTTTGTGGAGCGAAGATGGGAAGCAAGAGGCTTTAGTAAACGAGACTTTTGACCATATAGATGAGTTTACTGGCGAATGGTTGGCCTCGAAGATTAGAGATAATTATTAGAATATGCTGAAATTACGAGTTACAAATGAAACGGATAGGCTAAAGGCTGTGATTCTTGGTACAGCGGTTAGCAACGGAGCAACTCCAACTTTAGAGGAGGCTTACGACCCTAAATCGGCTGAGCATATCAAGGCGGGTACTTACCCTATAGAAAAGGATATGGTAGCCGAGATGGACGCTTTCGCAGCGGTACTGCAAAAGTATGGCGTGCAGGTCTATCGTCCTGAAATTATCAGAGATTGCAATCAAATCTTTACCCGCGATATTGGCTTCGTGATTGATGATGTGTTTATCAAAGCGAATATCTTGCCTGATAGACAAGCTGAATTTCAGGCAATTGAATACATAGTAAAACAGATGAACCCAGATAAGGTGGTTACTCCCCCCGAAGAGGTACATATAGAGGGTGGTGATGTGATGCCTTGGAATGAGCATATTTTTATAGGTACTTATAAAGGTGATGATTATAAGGAGCAGGTTACGGCACGCACTAATATGGCAGGGGTAGCATTTATTCAAAAGCTCTTCCCTCATAAGAAAGTAAAAGAATTTGACCTTGTAAAATCGAAGACAGAGGCGCGCGATAATGCCTTGCACTTAGACTGTTGTTTTCAGCCAGTAGGCAAAGATAAGGCTATTATCTACAAGGGAGGCTTTCGTTCAGAAGCTGATTATCAGTATTTAGTAGATATCTTTGGTGCTGAAAACCTCTTTCACATAGAACGTGAAGAGATGTATGAGATGAATAGTAATGTTTTTTCTATCAGTCCGGAGGTAGTAGTTTCAGAAAAGCATTTTACGCGCCTTAATGCGTGGCTTAGAGCGCAAGGTTTTACGGTAGAAGAAATACCTTATAGCGAAATCTCAAAACAAGAGGGCTTGCTTAGGTGCTCTACCTTACCTCTTTTAAGAGATAATTAATTAGGGTTATTTGATTAATTATTTAGATTGTTTACATATTTTTAGTTTCCTCAATAAAAGTTCGCAGCATCCTATGTTATTTGTTGCGAACTTATTATTTTTGCAGTCACAAACATAACTATTCGTATTTCAATCACTAAAGAGATTATGACACCCACTATATCTAAAAATAAGAACTTTTATTGTATAGGGCTTAGCTACCTAAAAGCTGATGCTACTATGCGCGGAATGTTTAGTCTTACCCCCGAAAACAAAGAGGCACTGCTTACACAAGCCCGCAGTGAAGGCTTTGAGGAGTTGCTGGTTATCTCTACTTGTAATCGTACGGAACTCTATGGCTATGCTGACCATCCTTTTCAGCTTATTCAGCTATTGTGTGAGTACTCTAAGGGCTCTGTAGACGATTTTCAGAAGGTAGGATATGTTAATAAAGGTAAAGAGGCTGTACAACATCTTTTTGAGGTAGGTACAGGTTTAAATAGTCAGATATTAGGTGATTTTGAGATTATAGGGCAGATAAAGCAAGCCTTTGCACTATCTCGCGATAAAGGGCTCGCTAATGCTTTCTTAGAGCGTTTAATGAACAGCGTGATTAATGCTAGTAAGCGTATTAAGAATGAGACAGTCCTCTCTTCAGGGGCAGCTTCGGTGTCTTTTACTGCAGTGCAGTATATTATGCAGAATGTAGCAGAAGTATCGCAAAAGAATATTCTTCTCTTTGGGGTAGGCAAGATAGGTAGAAATACCTGCGAAAACCTCATCAAACACACACAAAATAAACATATTACTCTTATCAATCGCACACGCGAGAAAGCAGAACAAGTAGCAGGCAAGTTCAATGTGATAGTAAAAGATTTTGCTGACTTATCTGCTGAAATAGCCCAAACTGATGTGTTAGTGGTAGCAACAGGTGCAAGTGTTCCTACAGTGTACAAAGAGTCCATTCCTACTGATAGACCTATTCTTATATTAGATTTGTCAATTCCTAAAAATGTAGATGAACAAGTGAAAACGCTTCCTAACGTTACGCTTATTCATATGGACGAACTTTCTAAACGTAAAGATGAGGCTTTAGAGCGCCGCAAAGAAGCTATTCCTCAGGCTTTGCAGATTATTGAGGAGGTAAAAGAAGAGTTCTTACATTGGCTTGATAATAGAAAGTTTGCACCTACAATTAAGGCTCTAAAAGCTAAGTTAGAGGCACTCAAAGAAGCAGAGTTAGACTTCCATCGCAAGAAGATAGATAACTTCAACGAGCAACAAGCCGAAATGTTGGCTAACCGTATTATACAGAAGATTACTACACAGTTTGTTAATCATCTCAAAGATACCTCTTCTTTAGAAGAGAGTATCAGTTGGCTACAAGAAGTATTTCAATTAGAAGAAGATTAAGCAGATTAACTAATTAAATAAATCAAAAAAAGAGCTGTCTTATTATGTAAGACAGCTCTTTTTGTTTAGGAATAGTAATCAATAAGTATTTTAGATTAGAATACAGACTCTACTGGTTCGTCTTCTATTAGCTTCAATACATTCAAGTATTTAGATGTTTTTAAATACTTAGCATCATTGTAGTAAGCGAAAATCATCGTTTTTTCTTTGATGGTTTCAATTACTTGTTTGTAGATGTTTTCAGGTAGTGCAGGGCAACCCAAACTTCTTCCCATACGCCCGTTGCTCGCTATGTAATCTTCATTAGCATAGTCAGCTGCGTGTACTACTACCGAGCGTTTAGCCAAGTTGCTGTTATACCCCTTTTCATCACCGTGAAGTATAAGGCTATAGCCATTTCCTCCGTTATAAGTGTTGCCAGTGATATAAAACCCTATACTACTCTTGTTAGACTCTACCGCGTCAGAAAAAGAAGTAGCCATACGTTCGCCACTCTTCTTGCCGTGTGCCACATACGTGTAATACACTATCTTCATCTTCTCTAAGTCGATAGTGTAAAAACGTTTGCTGTTACAATCTTTAGTGAAGTCAATAATAGAAAACAGCTCTTTATTGTTTAAGCGGTGCTGTTTCTTCATTGTCTGATACCCAATATATGCATACCGAAAAGCCGTAAAGCTAAGGGCATATTGGGCTGCATTTAGTTCATTGTACAGCTCTTTGATGTTCAATTCTGCCTTTTTTAGGGCTAACTGTCTCTCTTTGCTCAACCCTGTTTGGGCATTGCTAAAATACAAAAATGTACTTAAGATAAAAATAAGGACTAAAAAAAGGTACCTTTTGTTCATAGTGTTGTTCAAGATGTTTGTGTTAAGAAATCATTGCTGGGTGCAAATGTAGTGTATTTTTCTTATACAATGTATATTTCTGTCGAAGTTTAACAATAAATTAACAGTTTTAGGGCAATTGGTTCAGTATTTCATCGCTTCTATCTTTGCCTATACTGATAAACCAACCAAGCATATACGAGCGTTTATAGGGTAGGGTTACCGGCAGTCGGTAGCTACCATCGCGCGAGTACCGATAGTTAAAAATAGGAGTTTCTCCAGTCAAGTTGTTTACCGAAAATACCATAGTGTGAAACACTCCTTTTCCTTTGCGCAAAAGGGCGATGTTAGCATTCACATTTTGTTGTACAGGTGTGATGTCCGATAAGAAAACAGGGTTATTAGGATTTTCATATGGGCGACCGCTGCTCACCGAGTACGACCCTCCTACAAATAGCCCCAATTCTTCAAAAAAGTACTTCAACACCACATTGCCCGTATGAGGCGTGGCAAAGGTAGGGCGTGCGGCTACAGGATAGTGCAAAAACTGTCGCTCGGTATTTAGATAACTGTATGACAACCAGTATTCTAAGCCTTTCACAGTCTTAGCATCGCGCCAGAACACATCTATTCCACTCGCATACCCCTTGCCGGTGCTGTTAGGTAGGGTAGGGGTGCGATAAGCCAATAAGTAACTATAAGGCTTGTGGTATCCTTCTATCCGAAATACACGTCGGTCTCTATTGTACTGAAAGTTAGCGATGTAGTGAGTAGCTTTGCTAAAGGTTAAGTGCTGATAATAAGCTAAATAACTCTCCATAGGTCGTTGGCTGTACTCACCTATCGAAAGGTTCAGCTGGTGGTACTTGCCGCTTTTGTAGGCTATTGAAGCACGGGGCAATAGCACAGCTTTATTGAGCTGTTGGTCGTATTCAGTGCGCAAGCCCGTTTGCAGCATCAGTTTTTTCGTGAGTCCTATGGTGGCATTTGCCCAAAGAGCCGTATTATAGTCGTTCCCGTAGCTACTTTGGTAGGCAAAACCTTCCATACCCACTTCAGCATTGATATTGTTAGTCAGAGCGCCCGAGGCCATTGCCCTAAATTGGTGCTGCAGAGCGTAATTATCGCTGTATAGCAGTCCATTGGTTATTTTATCACGGTTGTAGTTCAGCCCGTAGCCCGTGTACAGCTTCCAGTCGCTTGCAATGTCGCGTGTATAAGTCAATATCGAAACAGCATTAGCATTCTTAGACTCATATGGCTGTTTGCTACCAGGCACTTCTACGCTTAGCTGATTGATAGCCTGCCGCATTATATTGCCATAACCATACCATTTCAGAAAGCCATTACCCGAAGTATTTTGCCTAAAAGTACCCGAAAGTAGCATACTCTCAGGGGCTTTCAGCCATTCTACTGACTGTTTTACTATTTGGTGATAAGGCTTAAAATTGAAATACCCCACGTCAAAACCACCCGAACGTGTTTCTGTTTTACTCAAAAAGTCGTGACCTACTTGCGCACCGTACGGCAATAGGGCTATCACTGTCGAGGGTTTGCTGGGGTGGTCGTTGGTCTCTAACGATAGCACTGACGACAGTGCGTTGCCGTATTGAGCCGAATAGCCACCAGTGTTAAAGATAATCCCTTTGAAAATATGCGGCGAAAACCGGTTGCGCTGTGCCACCTCCGGCACCCCTGCATAAAAAGGATTTAGTATATCAAGCCCATCAATGGTCACCTTGCTTTCCTCGCTGCTCCCTCCACGCACGAATAGCAAACCACTTTCGCCTACCTGCTGCGTACCAGGCAGAGTGATAAGCGTACTGATAATATCGTCATTCCCTCCAGGGGTCGTACTCACATCCATAGTGTTGAGCACTACAGCGCGCTTGCGGTCATCTACGCTAAAGGCACCTCCTGTCAGCACTACCTCGTCCAAAGCAGATTCTTTTTCTGTCATCGTGATAAGCAAGTCAGGCGGGGTAGTCTGCAGAGTCAGCGAGAGGGTCGCATCGTTCATACCTAAGTATTTACACATCAGCACCACATTCCCTTTTTGTTGAGTAACGAATTGAAAGCGTCCTTCTTCATCACTACTTGTCCCTTCTATAGTGCCCTGCAAGAAAACGTTTACCCCCATTATAGGAGTCCGATTTTCATCTACAACCTTCCCCCGTAAGGTGATTTGCGTATAGCCAGAGGCAGATAAAAAGAGTAAAAAGAAGAATGTTAAATATTTCATAAGTATTATTGTGTGATAATAGCCGCAAAGGTAAAAAATATTTATCAAACAACAATGAATAAATATTGATTATTTCTTTTTATCGCCACCCTATACAAACGATATAGGATGAGCGAAGGTTAAGCGAACAATGAGCGAACGATGAGCGAAGGAAAGTCGGCGAGCTGGCGCAGCCGAGTATGTGACGAACAATAAGCGAAAAATAAGCGAAGTGCGAAACAACTTTTTGTCATTTATAATTATCTTAGTATCTTTGCCGCCGTAATTTACTAAAAAGACAAGCGTATGGCTAAGAATGTAGTGATTGTAGAGTCGCCTGCTAAGGCTAAAACCATTGAAAAGTTCTTAGGTAAGGACTACAAAGTAGTGTCGAGTTATGGGCATATAGCCGACCTGCCCTCTAACGAGCTGGGGGTAGACATCGAGCACGGTTTTAAACCCCACTACCTCATTTCTAACGACAAGAAAAAGTTAGTAAAAGACCTCAAAACACTAACCTCTGCTGCCGAAACGGTATGGTTAGCATCCGATGAAGACCGCGAAGGGGAAGCCATTGCGTGGCACTTGTCTGAAACACTCAAGCTTAAGACTGAAAACACCAAACGCATCGTTTTCAACTCCATTACTAAGTCTGCTATCGAGCACGCTATCAAGCATCCGCGCGGTATAGATTATAACTTAGTAAACGCCCAACAAGCACGCCGTGTCTTAGACCGCTTAGTGGGCTATGAACTATCGCCTGTACTGTGGAAAAAGATAAAAAGCGGACTCTCAGCAGGGCGCGTACAGTCAGTAGCAGTGCGTTTGATAGTAGAGCGCGAACGCGAAATTCAAGACTTCAAAAGTCATTCTACTTATAAAATCACAGCCGAATTTATCACTTCTGAAGGAAAAGTAGTCAAAGCCTCGCTACCCAAAACCTTTGATAGTCAAGCCGAAGCCGAAGCTTTCCTTCAACAAAATGTAGGCGCACAGTTCAAGGTAGCTTCACTCGAAAAGAAGCCTGCCAAAAAATCGCCTGCCCCTCCTTTCACTACATCTACCTTACAGCAAGAGGCAGCGCGCAAACTGCATTTCTCGGTTAGCAAAACGATGACCGTAGCCCAACGCTTGTACGAGTCAGGGTTCATTACCTATATGCGTACCGATAGCGTAAACCTATCATCCGAAGCCCTAAACACTGCCAAAAACGCTATTTTGCAACTCTTTGGCGAGAGCTACAGCCAGATGCGCAATTTCGCTACCAAAAGCAAAGGGGCGCAAGAGGCGCACGAAGCCATTCGCCCTACCGATATGAGTCGCCCTACCATAGCTGCCGAGCCTGACCAGAACAAGCTGTACGAACTGATTTGGAAGCGTACCCTCGCCTCGCAAATGGCTGATGCTCAGTTAGAGCGCACTACCGTTAAGATAGCAGCCGACAAGCACGCTGAGCAGTTTGTGGCTACCGGCGAGATGATACAATTCGACGGATTTCTCAAAGTATATTTAGAAAGTAGCGATGACGAAGACGAAGAGCAAGAAGGAATGCTGCCTAACCTTAAGAAAGGCGAGCCGCTAACCGACCGTAATATTACCGCTACCCAACGTTTTAGCCGTCCTCAACCGCGTTATACCGAGGCGTCATTAGTTAAGAAGTTAGAAGAATTAGGTATCGGTAGGCCATCTACTTATGCGCCTACCATTTCTACCATACAAAACCGAGGCTATGTAGAGCGCAGTGCCTTAGAGGGCGAAGTGCGTTATTACGAGCAACTTATCTTGCAGAAAGGCATCATAAAGGCGCAAACCCTTAGCGAGAAAGTAGGGGCTGACAAGGGGAAACTCATTCCTACTGATATAGGAAGTGTAGTAAATGATTTCTTAGTATCGCACTTTGAAACGGTGATGAACTACAATTTCACGGCTCAAGTAGAAAATAGCTTCGACCAGATAGCCGAAGGGGCTGAAAACTGGACGGAGATGCTCGCTGATTTTTACTCTCGTTTTCACCCTATTGTCGAAAATGTAGAGAAAAACACAGGCCGCGAGACTGGCGAGCGCGTATTGGGTACCGACCCTAAGAGCGGGCGCCCTTTAAGCGTGCGTTTAGGCAGATACGGAGCGATGGCGCAAATTGGTAATCCCGATGATGCCGAAAAACCTATTTATGCCAGTCTGCTAAGTGGTATGTCTATCGAGACAATCACTTTTGAAGAAGCACTCAAACTCTTCGAATTGCCCCGCCAACTGGGTACTATAGACGGCAAGAATGTCGAGGTGAATGTAGGCAAATTCGGACCTTATGTACATTATGGTGATGCTTTTATATCGCTTGCTAAAGGCGAAGATGTGTTTAGCGTAACTTTTGAGCGCGCCCAAGAGCTTGTCAACGAAAAGAAAAAAGCCGATGCACCTATTGCCACTTACGACGGAATGGAAGTTATCAAAGGGGTGGGACGTTTTGGACCATTTATCAAGTGGAACAATATGTACATCAATGTCACTAAGAAGTACAATTTCGACCGTTTAACGGCGGAAGAGGTAGCCGAACTGATAGAGAGCAAGCTCCAAAAAGAGTCAGAAAAGGTAGTAAAACAGTGGGACGAAGGCGAGATACGCATCGAGAAAGCCCGTTGGGGGCGTTTTACCCTCATTAAAGGCAAAACCAAAGTAGAGTTAGGCAAAGACACTAACATAGAAACCTTTACTAAAGAGCAAGCCCTTGCCCTATTAGCCGAAAAAGAACCTAAAAAGAAAAAGAAGTAATTAACCAATTGACAATTGGCAAATTGACAAATTGACAAATTGACAAATTGACAAATCGACTTTGGCACAGATTTAGATAGGTATTCATAAAATAAGAATTTATTACGATGAAAAAAGCACTTCTTATATTATTAGGCGCATTATCCTCAGCGGCGTGGTCGCAAGAGGTAGGAGCTGCCGGACGCTTGCTCCAAAATGAATATCAACAGCAGCGACAAGCCCGTAGTGTGATAGGGCGTGGCGGCATATCAGTAAACATCGATTGGGATTACGACTATAACCGAGGGTATGCCGAAGTGTTTATACGTATCCCTGAGCGTGGTCGTTATACAGTGAGCATAGGCGAACAAGAGATTACCAATGCCAATGGTATGTATCGCTTTTTCGACCTTGCAGCAGTATCTCAACCGTTGAGCATCTGGCAAGGGCGCAACCTTATTTATCGTGTAACTATCAATCCTCGCGACAATACCCGTATGGTGATGGACTTTTTCTCTCGACAAGGGCTTTACCTTTTAGACGAGATAAACCTGTCTAACAACCAGCCGTCTTATCACGGCAGTCAGTGGAATGATGTGTGGAATCGCGCTTATGGGCAAGCACCTGCTTATCCGCACGGAGGCTATCAACCGATGCCCCCAATGCCTGTAAGCGAGTTCGATAAGTTTGCCAAAATGTATAAAAAACAATCTTTTGATGATGATAAGCTATCGTTTTTCCGTGCACAGAAAAATATGCTGATGCTCTCAACAGAACAAGTAGCCCAATTAGTGAAACCATTAGCATTCGGCGATAACAAACTCGCTTTAGCTAAAGAGGCATACAGCCGTGTGGTAGACCCTCAGAACTACTATTTGTTGTTAGATAGTTTCACTTTCTTGTCAGAAAAAGAAGAATTTAAGAACTTCTTAGCAGAAGTACAGCGATAGAGTATTTAATATCAGTTTAATGTAAAGTTGTAACTTCCTAATTCCCCTTTGAAGGAAGTCCGCGAGCTGGCGCAGCGGAGTATGTGTATAGGGGGATGTTTTATTATAAGATGTTGATTGTTAAATATATATCTTGTGTCAAACCCCTGTTGTTTATAGCAGTATAACAAAAAACTATCGTTTTTATAGGCGAAATACAATTAAAATTTGTAATTTTGCACTCAGAATTTAAATAAAACACAAAACATATTTTAAAGATGGCATTAGAAATAACAGATGGAAATTTTGAAGAGTTGGTACTAAAAAGCAGCCAACCAGTATTAGTAGATTTTTGGGCAGTATGGTGCGGACCTTGCCGTATGTTAGGCCCTGTAATAGAAGAGATTGCTAAAGAATACGAAGGTAAAGTAGTAGTAGGTAAGTTAGATGTAGATAACAATCAAGACTTCGCAGGTAAGTATGGTATCCGCAATATCCCTACTGTATTAGTATTCAAAGATGGTGAGGTAGTAGGCAGACAAGTAGGAGTAGCTCCTAAAAAGACCTACACCGATGCATTAGACTCTTTATTGTAGTTAATAGTAGTACAAACAAAAAAGGCTATCAACAACTAATTTAATTGTTGATAGCCTTTTTTGTATTCAGCTTAGGCAGTAAGCTATAATGCTTTGCGCACTTTCTCAGAGAGTTCTCTAAACTCTTCATCAGTAAGTTTTACTTTGTGTTGGAAGGTCATTTCCTTCATTTCGCTGATAGGGATAAGATGTACGTGTACGTGGGGTACTTCTAAGCCTACTACAGCTACTCCTATGCGCTCACAGGGTACTACTTTCTCAAGGGCTTTAGCTACCCGTTTAGAAAAAGTCATTAGGCGCAAATAGTGGTCATCGTCCATATCAAAGATATAGCTGATTTCCTGCTTAGGCACACATAGGGTATGCCCTTTAGCATTAGGGTTAATGTCAAAGAAAGCGATAAATTCATCGTCTTCAGCTACCTTATAGCAAGGTATCTCCCCGTTGATTATTTTGGTAAATACGCTCATATTAGTTAGTTATTTAGTTGTTATTATCTGGTTATTTCTAGTACTTCCATTTTTAGGGTGCCGTTAGGTACTTTTATCTCGGCTATTTCGCCTACTGATTTTCCTAACAGACCTTTACCGATAGGTGAACTTACTGATATTTTGCCAGCCTTAAGGTCAGCTTCGCTTTCAGCCACGAGGGTGTAAGTAAGTTGCATATTGTTAGCCAAGTTTTTAAGTTTAACGGTAGAGAGTACTAACACTTTACTTACATCTAACTGCGATTCGTCTATGATACGAGCATTAGCTACAAGCTTTTCAAGTTTAGCTATTTTCATTTCCAACAGACCTTGGGCTTCTTTAGCAGCATCGTACTCAGCATTTTCTGATAGGTCACCTTTATCGCGAGCTTCCGCTATTGCTTGCGAAGCGCGAGGGCGTTCTACATCTTTCAACTGATTAAGCTCATCGCGTAGCTTTTTCATTCCTTCAGCGGTGTAATATGATACTTTTTCCATTTTTCTTACTTGTGTTTTGATTAAAAAAATAAAAAAATCCTCACAAGTCTGTACTGAGGATTTCTGCGGGCAAAGGTAATACTTTTTTTTGAAATAGCAAAATTCTGATAATTAGTAAATTCCTTGTTAGCAATTAATCAATAAAAAATTTGCATATTTCAGTTTTTTTTAGAAAACTTTGCCGCTTAATTTGTCAGATACATTTACTAATATCTATGAAGTTAAAATTTACAATTGTTTTATGCTTTTTATTTGTCTCAATAGGCAATCTTTTCGCCCAAAACCTCGAAGTATCAGGGGTTGTAAAAGATGACAAGGGCGAACCCTTATTGGGCGTTTTCGTACTCATCAAAGGTACTCAGCGCGGTGCTTCTACTGATTTAGACGGGCATTACACACTACACACTAAGGTAGGCGATGTATTGTTGTTTTCTTTCCTCGGAATGAAATCAGTAGAAAAGAAAGTAACCGCTAATTCTAAAGTGCTTAATGTTACTATGGTAGAAGATGTACAAGAGTTAGAGGGTACCGTAGTAATGGGCTATAGCGGCAAGAAAGTCGCTAGCCGTACGGTAGCATCAGTAGCCACAGTACAAGGCAAAGAAATAGCTGATATACCAGGAGGTAATGTCATGGATGCTTTGCAAGGTAAGGTAGCGGGTATGGTGGTAACTACTGATTCGGGTACTCCAGGTAGTGCATCATCAGTACTTATTCACGGTTTCAACTCTTTTGCCTCTATGTTAGAAAGTAAAGATCAACAACTTAAGGCTAATAGCCCTCTTTATATAGTAGATGGGGTGCCTGTGGATAGCAATGTAATGACGATACTTAATCCTGCAGATTTTGAGAGCGTAACTATACTAAAAGATGCAGCTTCAACCTCTATTTATGGGGCGCGTGCAGCCAATGGGGTTATACTTATCACTACTAAACGAGGCAAACGCAATGAGCGTACTAATATTACTATCAATCACCAATTAGGGGTAACAGCCCTTACTAACGTAACGCGTAAATATTTAGATAAATTAGCTACTCCTCGCGAGTATATGGACTTTTGGTTGCTTAAATCGCCTAACGAAATAGTAGCAGCAGGTAACCGACTTGGTTATACCGAAACTGACCCCGCTGCAGTAGCTAACCGTATATTGGCAGATTACCCCTATAATACTCGTTGGGATAAGGTATTCTTACGCGATTTCGTACCTACCTCTCGTACTGATATAGCAGCTTCAGGAGGTAATGAACATACTACTTATTATGTGTCATTAGGCTATCTAAACCAAGAGGGAATGCGCAAAAGTTCTAAGTTTAACAGATATAATGCTTCGTTAAATGTAGACACTCAAGTAGCCGATTGGCTAAAAGGGGGCTTATCATTTTCTTATTCACATAGCGATAATGATATATATACTAACCCTTTTGAGTCTGAAGCTGAAATATTAGCTTTACCTTTCTATAGTCCTACGGATAAAAATGGTAAAACAAAAGATTTTATAAATGCTATTAACGGGGCGCGTAACGGTTTTTATCACCCCGACTACATAGCTAAAAACTATTTAAACAAAGGCTTTGTAGATGATATTATGCCTATAGGCTATCTAACCTTAGAGCCTATTAAAAATTTAACCCTAAAAACACAAGCTGGTATACAATATACCATTAGTGAAGGTGAAATAAAGGGACCTATGCCTTCGTTTATCAACTACAAAACGGGAGCTTCACAAGCTGTTGGGCGCGTAGAAAGAGATATGCAGAAATCTATTCAGAAAACCTATACGAACCTTTTGCAATATAAATTCGACCTTACACAGAAACATCTTTTTGATGTTTTATTGGGGCAAGAATCAATAGAAAATACAGGCTATGGTTTTTCAGCATCATCTCAAGGGCAGCCTTCCGAAGCTCTAATGATGCTCGCTCACGGTAATCAGGAAAAGAATGTAAGAGACAACAAGAGTGTAAGTACTTTCAACTCATTTTTCTCTCGTTTAGAGTACTCTTATAACAATCGTTATTTCTTAGACCTTTCAGCCAGACGCGATGGTTCTTCAGCCTTTATAAAAAATCACCGTTATCAAAACTTTTGGGCTGTAGGGGCTATGTGGAAAGCTAAAGAAGAGAAGTTTTTGCAAAAAGTAGATTGGCTAACAGACCTCAATTTCCGTTTCAGTACAGGTATAGCGGGTAGTGCTCGTATCGGTGATTATAGAAATATGATACTTGCTGAAGCTGATAACAGCGTTACCTATAATGGGCAATTGAGTTTCAGATTAGCACAAGTATTAGGTAATCCTAATTTAGTGTGGGAAGAGCAACGCAAAAGTACCTTTGGAGTGAATTTTGTGTTAGCAGCAGGCAATACCTCGTTTAACATAGAATATTACGACCGTCATACCTATAACACACTTTCTACACGCGAGCTTAATTCTATATTTGGCTATACGCGTATTCCTGACAATATAGGCGATATGCAAAACAGAGGTATTGACTTCTCTTTTGCTACTACTGCCTATCGCGATAGAGATAAGAGAATATCAGTGCGCCCTTACTTGAATATGAATTATAATAGTCAGAAAATTACTAACATATCTTATGGTAAGCCTTATGCGCTTAACAGAGACTCTTATATGGGCTATAAAGTAGGGAAAGCAGCAGAATGGGTATTGCCTATTTTTAAGGGTATTGACAATAATGGCGATGCCCAGTGGTATGAAGCAGGTGATGATAAGTTAGAAACACAAATGGACGATAGCAAGGTGACTAAAACTTATAACCCAGTTGCTTTAGCCCAAAGTACAGGCAAGAAAAGATATGCACCTATCAACGGAGGTTTTGGTTGTGATGCTACTTATAAAGATTTTTCGTTAAGTGTAACTTTTGCTTATTCAATAGGTAAATACAATGTTAACGAAGATAAGGCTACGCTGCTAAATCCAGGTTATTTTGGTGTTAAAAATATTAGTAAAGATTTGTTTAACTATTGGAAACAACCAGGTGATGATACTGAAATACCTCGTTTGGATAGTGATGTGCTAATGTGGAAAGATAGCCGTATCCTCGAAAAAGCAGACTATCTGCGAATGAAGAATATTAACTTGAGCTACAACCTGCCACAAACAACTATCGACCAGCTGAAAATAGTAAAAGCTATCAGACTATCTGTTTCAGCTCAAAATATCTTTACCCTTACCAAGTTTAGTGGTGTAGACCCTGACTATACAAGAGGTATTATAGGAGGATATCCTCCTACCAGACAATATACCTTTGGTGTTGAACTTAAATTTTAATAGAATATGAAGAAATACAATATTATATTTTTATTATCAATAATAGCTTTATTATTAAACAGTTGCTTTAGTTTAGATCAAGAACCTTACGACAACGCAAGGGCAGGCAATACTTTTAATAATGCTAAAGAAGTACGCAATTGGTTAAACGGTATATATAATACTATTCGCGATAATACACAAGGAGAGACGATGTACCTAACCGATTTACAAGCTGATTATCTGAACCTTACTGTACAGTCTAGAAAGCCAGTACTCAGAGATTTTCAACGTTATGGAGAACTCAACTCATCAAATTTAAATATTGCAAGAATCTGGAATACGTATTATAATATTATTGCTAATACTAATATAGCAATAGAAAGTACCTCTAATAAAGAACAACAGGAAGATATAAGACCGCTACGAGGCGAACTTTATTTGAGTCGTGCTTATTGCTACAGCTATTTGGCAACTCATTTCTGCAAACCTTATAATGCTAATACTGCCCATACTGATTTAGGCTTGCCTTTAGTAGATGAAAATAGTAACTACCAGCAAACACCTCCGCGCAGTAGTTTAGCTGTTACTTATAAGTTTATATTAGATGATATAGATAAAGCTATATCCTTGCTCTCAAACCAAGCAGGAAGGGTAGGGGCTAATACTTTTACGGTAGATGCAGCTAAAGCGCTCAAGGCACGTATGTTATTGTACAAAACTGATTGGGCACAAGCTCTTCAAGTAGCGGAAGAGCTTATAAATACACATACCTACCCCTTAGCTAATAGCCAAAGTGAATTAGAGGCTATTTGGAAGGAGGATAATCCTAAAGAAACTATTACCCAGCTATTTGCAGGTATCAGTAGTAGTGGAAACTTAGAAAGACCTGTAGGTGAGAACGACCTTTATTTATTTGAAGACAAAAACAATGTTTTCCCTTTTCCTTCTTTTCCTCCACTGCCTGAGTGTGGGGGTAATCGTCAGTATTTAGCAGTACCTAATGTTGTGCCTACAGGGGCTTTTGTTAATTTATTTGATAGTGCTGATTGGCGTAAGTCTGTATATATTAAGCAAGAAGATTTAGCTACTGATATGCCAGAATACGATTTTGTACATGATGTTTATGTTTGTCCTGAAGAAAAGTTAGCCTATTTAGTAAATAAATATCCGCGCAGCGAGCATCTTAGCTTAGAGAATGATTTCTTTTTGTACTACGGACATAAACCGGTACTTTTTCGCATAGCCGAAATATATCTTATAGCAGCCGAAGCAGCCTATAAAGCTAATAATGAAACAAAGGCAAAAAACTATTTAAACGAATTGCGACACGCACGCGGACTTACAACAGCTAATGATATTGCCACTAGTGGAGCAGCTCTTTTTACTGATATTCAGAACGAGCGTAATCGTGAACTTTGTTTTGAAGGTTTCCGCTTGTTTGACCTTAATCGTTGGGGGGTAGGAGTGCAAAGAGGTACCCCTCAGAACCTAACTTTTAACCTGTTAGTTACTTCGCCTGCTAACGAACTTACCGAGCTTAATCTGCCTGCAGGTTATTACAAAATGGTATGGCCTATTCCTCAAACACTTATAGACTTTGAAAATGGGCGTTGGCAACAAAATCCTAATTGGTAATAATAAAAAGGGGCGAATGATAATTCGCCCCTACTAATTTTACAGCAAATTGAGAGTTTTATAATATGATAGATACTCATACACACCTATACTCAGAAGAGTTTGATAATGATCGTGCTGCGGTGATAGCACGAGCAAAAGCAGCAGGCGTAACGCATTGCTTTATTCCTGCTATAGACAGCATTTATACTGACCGAATGTTCGCCCTAAAAAATGATTATCCTGACTATGTGTTCCTAATGAATGGTCTACACCCTTGTAATGTAAAGGAGAATTATAAAGAGGAGCTTGCTCACGTAGAAAACTTGATGCTTACCCATCATTTTTGTGCTATTGGCGAAATAGGTATTGACCTTTATTGGGATAAAACTTTCCTCAAAGAGCAACAAGAAGCTTTTGCTTGGCAGATACAGTTAGCTAAAAAACACAAACTACCTATTGTCATTCACTGTCGAGAGGCTTTTGAGGAAGTATTTGAGGTGTTGGAAAGTGAGAAGGGAGAAGACCTCTTTGGTATCTTTCACTGCTTTACCGGCACTGAGGAGCAAGCCCACCGCGCGATAGGCTACGGACTGCATTTAGGAATAGGGGGGGTAGTAACTTTTAAGAACGGAAAGCTCGACCAATTTTTAAAAAATATAGATTTACAACACCTCGTTTTAGAAACTGATAGCCCTTATTTAGCACCAGTACCTTATCGCGGGAAGCGTAATGAAAGTGCTTATATAGTGCAAGTTATGCAGAAACTGTCAGATATATACACCCTGCCAGAAAGCGAAATAGAACGCATCACCAATGCCAATGCTACAAAAATATTTCAGCTTTAAGTTGGTGTTAATTAATATTTTTTATAACTTTGCTCTTCATTATGCAAAAACAAGAACGCTAAAATGACCGATTATTTTAAGTCCATACGCCCTTTTTACGATAATGAGGTGCCAGAAGCCCTTAGCCAAATCAAGGATCATCACCTAATTAAGGCTATGTTGGCGTATGCTTTCCCCGAACTTTCACCTGATGAGCGTACGGCTAAACTATTGGCTTGCCAAACAGTAGCTGACTTTCAGGTGCATATTATGCTAAGAGTGGTGGTGAAGGCTATGGAAAAGACGATTTCGGAATTTACATACGACGGATTTGACCAACTCAACCCAGAGCAAGCATACGTATTTATTTCCAACCACCGCGATATTATTCTTGATACCTCGCTGCTAAATGTAGCTTTAGATCGCCATCGCCTACCGATGACAGCCTCGGCTATGGGCGATAATCTCATCAAAAAGAAGCATCTAAAAATATTAGCGATGCTCAATCGGAATATTATTATCTACCGTAGTCTGCCTCCGCGAGAAGCCTTAGAGCATTCGCGCTTAGTGTCAGAATACATACACCACTGTATTAGCGATGAGAAACGAAATGTATGGCTTGCCCAACGAGAGGGGCGTACTAAAAATGGTGATGACCGCACTCAGCAGGGCGTACTAAAAATGCTTACACTTAGTGCTCCCGACCATATATCGCCTTTGCAATATCTAAAAACTCTAAATGTAGTGCCTATGTCAATCTCATACGAGTTTGATCCTACCGATGCGCTAAAAATACCAGCCCTAATGGCTCAGCACTACGGACAAGAATACGTAAAATCGCCTCAAGAAGATTTTGAAAATATCTTACAAGGTTTAATAGGGCAAAAAGGACGCGTACATATATCGGTAGGAAAACCTCTATCGGCTGAGTTAGATGCTATAGAAGCCGAGCACCAGCATATCAACAAGCAGTTGCAAGCCTTGGCGGAATGTTTAGATACCGCTATACATAAGCAGTACAAACTTTTTCCGGCTAACTATATAGCCTACGACCTACTGCACCACACCCAGCAGTACAAAGAACAATACAACGAAAAAGAATACAGACAATTTGAACGCCGGATGAACAACCGAAGCAAATCAGACGATATATCTCAAGAAAAATTCTTAGAGATGTACGCCAATCCTGTAAAGAACAAAATCAATGGAAACCAATAATTCAAAAGTACTGCTTATCTACACCGGAGGGACTATCGGTATGATAAAGGATTACCAAACGGGAGTGCTACGAGCCTTTGAGTTTGACAATCTTTATAGCAGGATACCAGAACTCTCGCACTTAGATTGTGAGATTTCAGTACATTCGTTTGAAAAAGTAATTGACTCATCAGATATGAACCCTCAGCATTGGGTGAGCATAGCCGAAGTGATAGAAAAAGAATACCAGCATTATGATGGATTTGTAGTACTACACGGCAGTGATACGATGAGTTACTCTGCTTCAGCATTGAGTTTTATGCTGCAAGGGCTTGCTAAACCTGTGATATTTACTGGTTCGCAGCTCCCTATAGGCGACTTGCGCACAGATGCTAAAGAAAATCTTATCACCTCTATACAGTTGGCAGCTCTAAAAGAAAATGGTGTGTCGGTAATACAAGAGGTTGGACTTTATTTTGAATACAAACTCTATCGCGGCAACCGTACTACTAAGGTAAATGCTGAGCACTTTCAAGCTTTCACTTCGATGAACTACCCAATATTAGTAGAAAGTGGGGTACATCTAAAAATAATGAAAGACAATCTGCTAAAAGGAAAAGCTAAAGACCAATTGGAAGTGTGGAAAGAATTTGAGCAGAACGTAGCTATTATTAAGATATTTCCAGGTATTACCTCTGAGTTATTAAATGCCTTTTTCAATATACCCCACTTAAAAGGAGTAGTGTTAGAAACGTATGGCTCTGGTAATGCTCCTACATACGACTGGTTTTTAGAAGCACTAAGGGCAACTATACAGAGAGGAATACCTATAATAAATGTGACGCAATGCTCAGGAGGAAGCGTAATAATGGGCAAATACGAGGCGAGTGAAGCCCTCAGACA
>NZ_KN389987.1:35765-51758 GCF_000213295.2 Capnocytophaga sp. oral taxon 329 str. F0087 | reverse complement strand
GATGGGTATTATAGATGGAAAAGACATTACAACCGAGTCTGCCATAACAAAATTAATGATTTTATTAAAGAAAAATATTTCTCCTAATTTGTTCAAAATCAAGTTTGAAGAGAGTTTAGCAGGTGAAATTTAGTAAAAAATTAAGAAAAAAATTTGTGGGATAAAAAAATATTTTGTTACTTTGGCATTCGGAAATAGAGAGGTGTCCGAGTGGTTGAAGGAGTACGCCTGGAAAGTGTATATGCGCCAAAAGTGTATCGAGGGTTCGAATCCCTTCCTCTCTGCTTCTCGATAGAATACAAATTTATTAAACATTAAATTATTAACTAACAATTTAAAAAATCAAACAAATGAAAAAAATGTCATCTAAGCTACTTCTTGTAGCAATGTTAATTTTAAACGTGGCAATGGTTAGTGCTCAAGAAGTGGAAGAAGTAGCACAACAGTCTAAAGGCTTCCACCAAGTGTTTAAAGAGCGTTTCATCGAGGGGGGGCCAATGTATATGGCACCAATCCTTCTTTGCTTAATTATCGGTTTGGCAGTAGCTATCGAAAGGATTATCTACCTCAATATGGCAACTACCAATTCTAAGAAACTTATTGCCGATATAGAAAGTGCCTTAGACAGCAAAGGTATAGAAGCAGCTAAAGAAGTATGCCGCGATACTAAAGGGCCTGTTGCCTCTATTTTCTATCAAGGTCTTGACCGCTCATCAGAAGGTATTGATATGGTTGAAAAATCAGTAGTATCTTACGGAGGTGTACAAATGGGTCAGTTAGAAAAGAACGTGTCTTGGATTTCGCTCTTTATTGCTATCGCACCGATGTTAGGGTTTATGGGTACCGTAATTGGTATGATTGAAGCGTTCGACAAAATTAGTACAGCAGGTGGTCTTGATGCTTCTTTGATTGCTGGTGATATTAAGGTGGCCTTGCTTACTACCGTATTTGGTTTGATAGTAGCGATGATACTACAGGTGTTCTACAACTACATTATCGCTAAGATTGATGCTATCGTAAACGATATGGAAGATGCTTCTATCTCATTGATAGACCTATTAGTAGCAAGAAAAATAAAATAATTTCACTCACCCATTTAAAGAACTTTGAAGTATGTATAAAATAGCTAAATATGCAGCACTTGGTTTAGGAGTCATTGGTGTGATTCTCTGGATAGCACTTTCACTTTCAGACAATTCAGCTGACCCTAACAATGGCACTATGCAAGCTCTATTTGTGCTTACCTACATACTGTTAGCCATTGCATTGGCAGCAGTAATATTCTCGGCAGCACAAAATATCTTAGCTTCGCCTAAAGCACTTAAGAAAACGCTTATCTATACTGGAGCTTTTGTACTAATCCTTATTGTAGCTTATGTGTTCTCTTCAGGAGATGTAGAAGCTAACGCAAGCGAAGAGGTGAAAAAAGCGAGTGACTCAGTAAGAAAATGGACAAGCACAGGTTTAATCGCTTTGTATATATTAGTAGCAGGAGCTATTGCAGCTCTAGTAGCCTCTAATGTAAAAAAAGCACTAATGAGATAAAAAATTATGGCAAGACGTTCAATACCTGAGGTAAATGCAGGTTCAATGGCAGATATTGCCTTCCTGCTCTTGATTTTCTTCTTGGTAACAACTACTATTGAAAGCAACTCAGGAATCACTGTAAAATTACCTCCTAAACAGCCAGCGGATGCACCACCACCACCAATAGTAAAGGAGAAAAACGTATTGGTAGTGATAGTGAACAAGAATAACCAGTTGCTTATCAATAACCAAATTAAGGAACTTAAGGATGTAAAAACCACAGCTCTTGAGTTTTTGGATAATAATGGCGATGGTACTTGTGCACACTGTAAAGGGAAAAGAGATCCACTATCATCAGACAATCCTGATAAAGCAATTATCTCATTGCGCAACGACCGCGAAACATCGTATAAAACGTATATAGCGGTGCAAAATGAGCTCATCAAAGCTTATAATGAGTTGAGAGAGCGTGAACGTTTGCGCTTGTTCCCTAACGAGGTGCCATACGAACAAATAGAAGAGGAATTTAACGCAGCTCGTACTTCTAAAGCGCGTAAAGAAGCGTTAGAACCTAAAATATTAAAATTGCAGGAGCTTTTCCCAAGGAAATTGCTTGAAACTGCACCTAAGAAACACTAAAATATAGAAGTATGTCAAAATTTACAAAAAAGAAAAGTGGTGAAGTACCCGCCGTATCTACAGCATCTTTACCTGACATCATCTTTATGCTTTTGTTTTTCTTTATGACAGTAACAGAATCAAAAGATAGTGATTTGATGGTACAGAACAAGCTGCCTGTAGCAGACCAAGTACAAAAGTTAGACAAAAAAGACCCAGTGGTATATATATACGCTGGTAAACCACTGCCTAAATATCAGTCTAAATTTGGTGCTAATGCAAAAATACAAGTAAATGATAAATTTATTGACGTATCTGAAGTAAGCCATTACATTCTTAACTATAGAGAAGGTTTGCGTGAAGGACTACGCGATGTGTTTATCACAGCTCTAAAAGTAGATGGTGATACTAATATGGGGCTTGTAAGTGATATACGTGAGAAATTGCAAGACATCAATGCCTTGAAACTCAATTATATCGTGCACGAAGGTTCGCCTTTGAAACAAAAATAAAAGACTTAAGTTAAACGAAAAAAAGAGATACATATCAAATATGTGTCTCTTTTTTTGCTTGTTATTTTTTTTAGTATTACCTTTGCCCAAATTAATGATATAATAAATATAAAAAATGAAGAAAATTTTACTTCTAGCAGGATTGCTTCTTACTGTAGCAACTGCTTCAGCACAAGCTACATTAGACAAAGGTGCGTTGCAATTAAACGCTAAATTAGGTTTTTCAGGTTGGGGAGTACCTATAACGGTAGGAGCTGACTATGGTATCGCTGATGACATTACCGTAGGAGGTGAGCTTTCATTCCGTTCTTATAGTACTACTTATTTTAATCATTCTATTTTTGGTGTCTTTGCTAATGGGAACTATCACTTCAACCGTTTATTTGAATTACCTTCTCAAGTAGGTGTATATGCAGGTTTGAGTTTAGGTTATTTTGTAGCTTCAAGTTCAAGTGACTATGTAGGAACGAGCTATTCTCAACCAGGTTGTAACTTACAAACAGGAGCACGATACTTTTTTAATAATAAATTCGGTGTGAATGCAGAAGTAGTTCTTGGTGCTATAGGCTTAACAGGAGGTGAGTTTAAAGCTGGTATTACCTATAAATTATAATGTATAATCACAAGTTACTATATAAGACTTTGCTAAGGTTTTACTTTAGCAAAGTTTTTTTATTGCTGATAGTAGGATATTTAGTATCTTTGCCGAAATAAGATTAATAACGATGAGAATTGTATTTATGGGAACGCCCGATTTTGCATTGGCATCCCTTAAAAGTTTAGTAGAAAATAACTATAATGTGGTGGGGGTAGTGACTGTAGCCGATAAGCCAGCAGGGCGCGGACAGAAATTGCATGCTTCCCCCGTAAAACAATACGCAGAAAGTAAAGGTATACCGGTCCTACAACCTGTTAAACTGAAAGATGAAGATTTTCTAAATCAGTTGAGGGCACTTAAGCCAGATCTGCAAATAGTAGTAGCTTTTAGAATGCTGCCAGAAGTTGTATGGCGTTTGCCTAAGTATGGAACTTTTAATCTGCACGCTTCATTACTGCCTAATTATCGTGGGGCTGCTCCTATTAATTGGGCTATTATTAATGGTGAAAAGCAGACGGGTGTTACTACTTTCTTTATTGATGAAAAAATCGATACGGGGGCTATTATACAACAAGCCGTTACTCCTATCGAAGCACACGAAACAGCAGGTAGCCTCCACGATAAACTAATGGAGCAAGGAGCTGCCCTCGTACTCCAAACAGTAGATAGTATAGTAGCAGGCACTTATAGCATACAAGCTCAAAATAAAGAGGTAACCTACGCTGAGGCTCCTAAGATATATAAGGAGACTTGCTTAGTAAATTGGCAAGCAGAGGGTATCGCTATTGAACGATTGATACGCGGTATGAGTCCGTATCCTACTGCGTGGGGAAATCTGCAGCAACAAGGAGAAACTATTGCTATCAAAATATATGATGCACTATACAAACCTGCTGTTCATAATGAAGCTATAGGGAAAGTAATTGTAGAGAAAAAACAGCTGCTTGTAGCTGTGAAAGACGGCTTTATTGAATTACTGGAACTACAATTGCCTGCTAAGAAGAGAATGAAAACAACTGACCTACTTAACGGTTTCTCTTTTAACCAAGAGGCTAAAATGATATAAAATAATAGGAACAACTACAAAGTAAAAAAGACAGCTTTTTAGGCTGTCTTTTTACTTTTTAGTTGTTTTATTTTGTCTTCTACGAACCGTAATATTTTATTGGTAAATGGAAAGTGGAATACCTCTTTGTCGGTAGTAACCCGAGTGGTTAGATATACCCCGAAAGGTAAAAGTATCAGGGCAGGTATCCAAGGGGCTAAAGCAGGATTGATAGTGTTGTTTTCGGCTATATTCTTCATAAACATTCCTATAAAATAATAGGCCAAAAATACTATCATCGCTACAACTAAAGGTAAGCCAATACCCCCCTTGCGTATGAAAGCTCCTAATGGTGCCGCTACAAAGAAAAGTACAAAACAAGCTACCGTAAGGGCAAACTTATCACTTAGGTTTAGTATGTGCAGGTTCATCAGTTTGTAGCGGTATTCTAAATCGTTTTGGCGGTACTCTACATTGTCGAGTTGTGTTTGGTTATTGTTCATCGCCATTTCGAGAAGCATTAGCTTCTTGTCGTTAGGAAAAGCATTAAGCAACTGCGAAATAGAAGTGACCTCTTGTGTTTTCGTCTTAGGTTGGGTAGTCTTTGTCTCTTCAGCAGATGATGGCGCTATATAAAAACCTGTACGGCGAAACATATTGTTGCCATAATCGGTGATGTTTTGTTTGAAATCAGTGCGGAGAGAGTCGATGGCATAGCCTAACTGACCGACATTCATCATTCTGTAGGTAGTAGCATCGGTTTTCTCGTTGAAATCTACATTATTCAGGTGCGAAAGGTCGAGGTTGATGATGTACTTCTGAAAATGTACCTTTGCAAAAGGCAATCGCTCTTGGGCTTCGTAGCTATTCGTCTTAATATCTTCGTAATAAGTACCGTCTTCTAAAATAAGCTGTAAGAAGTTGCTGTTAGTTTTAGCAGTTTTAAGTTCCCCTTTTTTGGCAAAAATAACCGTACGATTCACTCTGTCAGGGGTTTTCTTATGGATGAGGACATTATGTAGAAACTGATCGTTATCTCCGCTCTTCTTAGCTACTTTGATACTTATATCTTCACCTATGTTAGAAAATACGCCTTCTGAAATAGCCATTGCTGGCTTCACCTTAGCTATATTAGACCTAAGCGTATATACTTCGCGATAGGCAACTGGTATCACATTGTTTGCTAAGAAAAAAGTGCCTATACTCAGCAGTGCCATTAGGACAATCAGTGGAAGCATCACACGCATTAGTGAGATGCCAGAGGCTTTCATCGCGGCAAACTCGTAGTTTTCGGCAAAAGCACCAAAGGTCATAATAGACGAGATAACCACCGCCAAGGGCATAATAATAGGTATAAGCTGTGGAATGAAGTAAATGAGGAATTTACCGATAATCCACAACTCTAATCCACGTCCTGCTAACTCATCGATGTAAGTGAAAATGGTGTGAAATACGAATATGAGAACGAGAATGGAGAGCGCCCCCAGAAAGTTAGTGAGAAACTGCGTGAGTATATAGCGGTCTAATATTTTCATTTGCGTGGGTAAACATTAGAGTTCAGAGATAGTATAGCCGTCTTTTTTGTATTTTTCGCGGTCGAATTTGAAAATATTGTCAGAAAGAGGCTGGTTAGTCTTGAAAGTATTGACTGTAATGGTGGTTCTTGTACCATTTTTGCCTATTTCGATAAGATTATAGATGTGTTTGGTCTGTATATCAATACCAAGCAGTATTTGTTTCACCTCAGTATTAGCTTTTTGAGGCTTAAGTTCTACATATTGTATTTTTCGACCACGTACGTTTTGCTGTATATCCCATTTGTACTTATAACCTTTTTTGTAGAAGGTAAGCATTTTAGAGGGGGTAATGGCACTGTCGTCAGTAGCGTTTTTTTCGATAGTAACTTCTTCGTTTTCAGGTACTACGGTATAAGTCTTGTTTCCGTCATACATTTTAGTAGCCCCAAGATAATTGAGTACGTACTTATCTTTGGCGATAGTGACATTCCCTTTGGTTTCCTGATTGATATTCTCAACTAAATTATCAAGATTGTACTTAAAATCGATGTAGATGTTATTATAAGCCGACATTTTAGCATATACCTCATCGAGGAGTTTTTTAGCCTTATCTACTTGATTTTGAGCTTGTAATCCGCCTGTAATAAGGGCGATTAGTATTAATAAAATTCTTTTCATTTTCTGTAGTGTTTTTAATGATTTTGTTGTTACCTTTTTGATAGTTAGCAATTTCCGTTCCAAAATTGGGGCAAAAGTAATGTTTTTTTGGAGATTGTGCAAGTTTTGAAGGGTTATTGTTCGCTCATCCTATACTCATCGTATACACATTGTTCGGAGAGAGAGGAAGGAGAGAAAAGTCTTAAATTTTTCTTAATGCCTAACATTCAACTGTTAATACATTCTTCTTTTTTAAACAGAGTATAAATTACATAAGAAGTAGCTTTTTTTGTTGCATATAATTGTAAATAGCTGTACTTTTGTAGCGAATTTTTAACGTAATATATTATTAAAAACTATAAAACGAATGGCAGGATTATTTAAAACATCTGTGGCACGAAAGGTGGCGATGGCGCTCTCGGCACTCTTTCTCATTCTCTTTCTAATCATACACTTGGCGGTAAACCTTACCTCAGTGATTAGTGAGAATACTTTTAACGAGCTATCCCACTTTATGGGTACCAATCCGCTGATACAATTTGCTATGCAGCCGGTACTACTCGCTGGGGTTATTTTCCACTTTGTGATGGGATTTGTGCTCGAAATACAAAACAAAAGGGCTCGCGGTAGCGAAAAGTATTACGCCTACAACGGGGGAGCTAACTCTTCTTGGATGTCGCGCAATATGATTATTACTGGAGTGATGATTCTTCTGTTTTTAGGTCTTCACTTATGGGATTTTTGGGTAGGCGAAATGAACTACAAATACATACAGTTCAACGAGCCCAACCCTACACGTTACTATCACGAGTTAATAGAGAAATTTCACGAACCTTTACGTGTGGGTATGTATGTGCTTTGCTTTGTATTTTTGTGCTTACACTTGCTACACGGCTTTCAGTCAGCTTTTCAATCAATGGGTTGGAAGGACAATGCGCGCAAAAAACTGATTAGCCAAGTAGGTAATTGGTATTCTTACATTATCTGTGGGGGCTTTATTTTTATAGCTCTCTTCCATTACATTAAATTTTTAACAGCTTAATTTTATGAGTACATTAGATTCTAAAATTCCTGAAGGTCCTATAGCGGACAAATGGACGAAATATAAAGACCATATCAACCTAGTGAACCCCGCTAATAAGCGTAATATAGATGTGATAGTGGTAGGTACTGGTTTGGCTGGAGGTTCGGCAGCTGCTACCCTCGCTGAATTGGGTTATAACGTAAAAGCGTTTGCTTATCAAGATTCTCCACGCCGTGCGCACTCTATCGCTGCTCAGGGGGGTATCAACGCCGCTAAAAACTATATGGGTGATGGCGACTCGAACTATCGCTTGTTTTACGATACAGTGAAAGGTGGTGACTACCGCGCTCGTGAGGCTAACGTGTATCGCCTTGCTGAAGTATCTGGCAACATCATTGACCAGTGTGTGGCTCAAGGGGTGCCTTTTGCACGTGACTACGGCGGGCTACTTGATAACCGCTCTTTTGGTGGGGTGTTGGTATCGCGTACTTTCTACGCTAAAGGTCAGACAGGACAACAGCTTTTGCTTGGTTGCTATTCGGCTATGAACCGCCAAATTGCTCGTGGTAAGATTGATATGTACAACCGCCACGAAATGCTAGATGTGGTAATAGTAGACGGCAAAGCGCGTGGTATCATTGCTCGTAACTTGGTAACAGGTGAGATTGAGCGTCACTCAGCTCACGCAGTGGTTATCGCCTCTGGTGGTTATGGTAACGTGTACTTCCTTTCGACCAATGCAATGGGTTCTAACGCAACTGCTGCTTGGAAAATACACAAGAAAGGGGCTTACTTTGCAAACCCTTGCTTTACTCAAATTCACCCTACTTGTATTCCTCGTTCAGGTGACTATCAGTCTAAATTGACATTGATGTCGGAGTCACTACGTAATGACGGACGTATTTGGGTGCCTAAGAAAATGGAAGATGCAGTAGCGATACGCGAAAAACGCAAAAAACCTACTGATATACCTGAAGCAGACCGCGACTACTACTTAGAGCGTCGTTATCCTGCGTTTGGTAACCTTGTGCCTCGTGACGTGGCTTCGCGTGCTGCTAAAGAGCGTTGCGATGCGGGCTATGGGGTAAATGAAACTGGTGAGGCAGTATACCTTGACTTTGCTTCGGCTATTGAGCGTTATGGTAAAGAACAATGTAAAATTCACGGTGTAGAAAACCCTAGCAAAGAGGAAATTATCAAACGCGGTGAGAAGATAGTAGAGGCTAAGTATGGTAACCTTTTCCAAATGTACGAAAAAATCGTAGCTGAAAACCCATATAAAACGCCAATGATGATTTACCCTGCAACCCACTACACTATGGGAGGTATTTGGGTAGATTACAACTTGATGACTACTATCCCTGGTTGTTATGCTATCGGTGAGGCTAACTTCTCAGACCACGGCGCTAACCGTTTAGGGGCTTCTGCTTTGATGCAAGGTTTGGCTGATGGTTACTTTGTATTGCCTTATACTATTGGTGACTACTTGGCTGCTGATATTCGTACTGGTAAAATACCTACTGATACTCCTGAGTTTGATGAGGCAGAGCGCATAGTAAAAGAGCGTTTGGCTTACTTCATCAACAATAAAGGTACGCACTCTGTAGACTACTTCCACAAAAAACTTGGTAAAGTGATGTGGGATAAAGTAGGTATGGCGCGTAATGCTGAGGGCTTGAAAGAGGCTATCAAAGAAATACGCGAAATACGCGAAGACTTCTGGAAGAATGTAAAAGTACCAGGAGAGCTAACCGGTATGAACGTAGAGCTTGAAAAAGCAGGACGTGTGGCTGACTTCCTTGAACTTGGTGAGCTATTTGCTAAAGACGCTTTAGAGCGTAACGAGTCTTGTGGAGGTCACTTCCGTGAAGAGTATCAAACACCTGATGGGGAAGCTCTTCGTGATGACGTAAACTATGCTTATGTAGCCGCTTGGCAGTATACTGGTAACCCTAAAGAGGTAGTGAATACTTACAACCCAAGTGAGGAGATTATGCATAAAGAACCTCTTGTATTTAAAGATATTGAACTAAAACAACGTAGTTATAAATAGAAAGATATGGCAACAATGAACCTAACACTAAAAGTGTGGCGACAAAAAAACTCGCAAGAGAAAGGTCGTATGGTAGATTATAAAGTAACCAACATTTCAGACCATATGTCTTTTTTGGAAATGTTGGATGTACTCAATGAGCAACTCATCGAACAAGGTGAAGAACCTGTGGCTTTTGACCACGATTGCCGCGAAGGTATCTGTGGTATGTGCTCTCTCTTCATCAACGGTGAAGCCCACGGACCTGACCGTGGGGTAACTACTTGTCAGTTGCATATGCGTATGTTTAAAGATGGTGATACTATCACTATCGAACCTTGGCGCGCTACTGCTTTCCCTGTTATTAAAGACTTGATGGTAGATAGAACTGCTTTTGAACGTATTCAACAAGCAGGAGGATATATCTCTGTAAATACTTCGGGTAATACGCAAGATGCTAACGCTATTCCAATCCCTAAACGCGATGCTGACCGCTCTATGGACGCTGCAGCTTGTATAGGTTGTGGTGCTTGTGTGGCTACTTGTAAAAACTCTTCGGCTATGCTGTTTGTGGCTGCTAAAGTATCGCAATTTGCTCTCCTTCCTCAAGGTCGTGTAGAGGCTACTGAACGCGTACTGAATATGGTGAACCAGATGGAACACGAAGGTTTTGGTAACTGTACCAATACTGGTGCCTGCGAAGTAGAATGCCCTAAAGGTATTTCGCTTGAAAATATAGCACGCCTCAACCGTGAGTACTTAAAAGCAAGCATTAGATAATTTGTCGATTTGACAATTTGCCGATTTGGCAATGTAGTAATAAAAAACTGCCCCAGAATAGTTGGGGCAGTTTTTATTATCTCTTATTTACTTCCTCTAAGTATGGGGTTTAACTCCTCGTCATTGTACATCTTCATTTGTTTATAGACTTTCATATACTTGCGCCCTGCGGCAATATCGTCTAAAAGCTGGTTGAGAGCCGTTGAAAGGTCTTTTTTCTGTTCGAGCAGTACATTTAGTTTCTCTTGGCATTTAGCGCGATGCTCTGGGGTGGCATCGGGGCGGTTTACCTCTTCTTGCATATGATAAATTTTGAGCGCTAAAATCGAAAGCCTATCTACTGCCCACGCAGGACTCTCGGTGTTGATAGTGGCTTCAGGTAGTGGTTTTACTTCCTTGTAAAAATCTAAGAAATAACTGTCGATATACTCCACCATATCGGTGCGGTCTTGATTAGAGGCATCAATCTTGCGTTTGAGGTCGAGAGCCGCTACTGGGTCGATGTGCGGGTCGCGAATGATATCCTCGTAATGCCATTGCACGGTGTCAATCCAATTTTTGCGATAAAGCAAGTGGTTTAGCAAGTCGGTAGACGGATAAGGATTGGTAAAAGGTTGGTACACATCGTCAGCTATGTGATACTGTGCGATGCTTTCTTCGAATATTTTAAAGGCTTTTTCTGAAAACATAGTGATTATTTTTTTGGCAAATATAATCTTTTTCATTGAAAGTTCAATCATTTTGCGTAACTTTGCCTCAAATTAATAAATCATTTATGAAACAACTCTTTTTCACTTTTATCTTATTAGTTATGACTATAGCAACTACACAAGCTCAGAAACCTTCTGACAATCAGACTATTTATCAGTTTACTGTAACTGATATTAGCGGTAAGCCTTTTGATTTATCTACTCTAAAAGGCAAAAAAGTAATGATAGTAAATACTGCTTCGAAATGCGGTCTTACTCCCCAATACAAAGAGCTGGAAGCTCTCTATGAGCGATATAAAGACAAGGATTTTGTTATTATTGGTTTTCCTGCTAACAATTTTTTGGGTCAAGAGCCTGGTAGCGATGAGCAGATAGCGTCTTTCTGCAGTATTAACTATGGGGTGAGCTTTCCGATGATGAGCAAAATATCAGTAAAAGGCAAAGAGATGCACCCTTTGTATCAGTTCCTCACTCAGAAAGAAAAGAATGGGGTAGAAGACTCGAAAGTGCAATGGAACTTTCAAAAGTATCTTATAGGCAAAGATGGGCGACTTGAAAAGGTTATCGCTCCGCGTACTTTGCCATCGAGTGAAGAGGTAATACAATGGATTGAAAAGTAAAAAAGGAAAGGTGATGCTGAAGAAAATTGTTGCTGATTATCGTTTTGTAAGCGTATTATGGTTTGGCTTAGCATTGGCTACGATAGTGCAGAATGTGTTTATAAGAGGGCAGTTTAACAACTATCTCATTTTTGATGGTGTATTTTGGCATACACTTAAGCAATTACCTTTGTATGTAGCTTATCCTGAAGAATATTTTGATACTAACCATTACGGTCCTTTCTTTAGCCTTATTATAGCTCCTTTTGCTATATTGCCCAAATGGGTGGGTTGTAGTTTTTGGATAATGGCAAATGCAGCTTTCTTGTATTGGGCTATCAGGCAATTGCCTCTGCCTAAGTCAGCTATTATAGGGGTGCTGCTCATCGCGGCACACGATATGTATACAGCAGCAGCAATGCAGCAGTTCAATATAAGCATTATTGCTCTTTTAGTAGGAGCTTTTGTGTTTATACAGCGCGGGAAGAGCCATTGGGCAACCTTATTTATAGTAATAGGGCTACTCACTAAGTTATATGGGGTAGTAGGATTGGCATTTTTCTTTTTTGCTAAAGATAAATGGCGTTTTATAGCGTCGGGGATAGCTTGGTTAGTGCTACTTTTCTGCTTGCCGATGCTCTATTCATCACCAGATTATATAGTTTCGCAGTATTATGAGTGGTACGTTTCGTTAGCCGAAAAAAACGTCTCTAACCTAAATACCACCTCTTACAACCTGCAAAACCTTTCTCTTTTAGGCTTTTTGCAGCGCACCGGCATCTACGATAATAATTTAGTAATATTGGCAGTCGCTTTAGGGCTGTTTGCTCTGCCATATTTGCGTATTCAACAGTATAAAAATACGGATTTTAGACTGCTGTTATTAGCTTCAGTAAGTATTTTCTTGTGTTTGTTTAGCACAGGTACTGAAAATAGTACTTATGTTATTGCTTATGTGGGGATTGGAGTGTGGTTTGTAGTTAGTAAGCTGCCTATTAAGTTAAAAATTGTTTTATTAGTATTAGCTATTTTAGCATCTTTGTCGCCTACAGATATATTTAAGCCTTTGAAAGAGCCTTATATTATCAGATATTCGCTGCGGGCAGTGCCTCCAGCACTTATATGGTTGGCAATAGTGTATGAGATGTGCTTTTTAGAATTTAAAAATGATGAAAACAATAGAAATTGTAGTGCCTTGCTACAACGAAAGTGAAAATATACGTCCGCTATACGAGGCTATTAAGGGAGTTTTTGCTGAAAAGCTGCCAGCGTATAGCTATACGCTACTTTTTGTAAATGATGGTAGCAGTGATGATTCGCTCGTAGTACTCAAAAAGCTGTCAGAAGAGGACAAAAGAGTGAAATACTTATCATTTTCGCGTAACTTTGGTCATCAATTGGCGGTAAAGGCGGGGTTAGACCACTCGTTTGCTGATGCTGTTATCTCAATGGACTGCGACCAGCAGCACCCTCCTGCTCTTATTCCAGAGCTTGTGAAGCGTTGGGAAGAGGGCAACCAAGTGGTGGCTACGCTTCGTACTTATCCTCCTGATACCCCTAAGAAGAAGCGGAAGAGTTCGCATCACTTTTACAAGTTGCTGAATATGCTTTCGGATATCGAAATAAAAGAAGGTTCAGCTGATTTTAGGTTGTTAGACCAAGAGGTAGTAAAGGTAATCAGAGAGATGAATGAAAACGAACCTTTCTTGCGAGGGATAGTGCCTTGGGTAGGCTTTAAGCAGTGCTATATACCTTACACAGCACAAGCACGATTTGCTGGAGAAAGCAAATATACAATAAAGAAGATGCTACACTTGGCTACAACGGGAGTAACCTCATTTAGCGTGAAACCCTTATACTTTGCGGTGTTTTTAGGTTTTGCTTTTTCGGCTTTATCGGTGTTCTACATACCCTATGTGATATATGCTTTTGTCAGTGGTACTGAGATATCAGGTTGGGCATCACTAATAATGACGATTGTCTTTTTTGGTGGGCTACAGCTTATCATTTTGGGGATTATAGGTATTTATATAGGAAAAATATTCAAGCAAACCAAAGCACGTCCTGCTTATATCATTCAAGAAGAAAAATTGTAAATAAAAACACATAAAAATGAGAAATCCGATTCTAATATTGCTAATATTTTTTAGCGCATTTATCCAAGCACAAGAGAAATATCAATTATCAAGTCATATTTTAGATATTTCACAAGGTAAACCTGCTCCAAATGTAAAGATAGCTCTATCTAAGCAAGATGAAAATCAAAACTGGGTATTGATAGATGAGAAATACACAGATAACAATGGAAGAATTAAAGATTTTTTGAAAGAAGAATCTAATAAAAATAATAATGGGGTTTATAAACTCACTTTTTATATCACTCCTTATTTTGAAAAGTTGAAACAAAAAACATTTTATCCCTTTATAGAAGTAGTTTTTGAGATAAAAGATAATCAACATTATCACATTCCGATTACATTATCTCCGTATGGTTATTCTACTTACAGAGGAAACTAATAACTATAAAAATGATTTACCTAAGTTTCGACATAGAAGAGTTTGATATGCCCAAAGAATACGGCTACGACATTGCTTTCGAGCGACAAATAGCCATTTCGCGCAAGGGGCTTACTGCTATATTAGATTTACTCAAAAAGCACCAAATGCGCGCTACTTTCTTTTCGACAGTAGTATTTGCACAGCAAGTGCCAGACCTTATCAATAGGTTGATAGAAGAGGGACACGAGTTGGCATCGCATACTTACTACCATTCCGACTTTGAGAATGAGCACCTAAAACGTTCAAAAGAGGCGTTAGAACAGCAGTTTGGGGTTACTGTAGAAGGACTTCGTATGCCCCGAATGCTTGAAGTGAGTGCTGAAGAAGTGAAAAAGGCAGGTTATAGATATAATTCATCGGTTAATCCTACTTTTTTACCTGGTAGATATAATAAACTACACGTGCCAAAGCGTTTTTTTAACGAAAATGGTTTATGGCAGATACCCGCAGCGGTAAGTTGGTTTAGGTTTCCGCTCTTTTGGCTCTCCTTTCACAATCTACCTCTTTGGCTATATAGGTTTTTATTGAAGAGGAGTGTGAAAAGTATAGGCTATGCGGCACTCTATTTTCATCCTTGGGAATTTACAGATTTGCACCAAAAAGAGTTTAACTTTCCTGCTTATGTGATGCGCAATTCAGGAGAAAAGATGATAGCACGCTTTGATAGTCTGCTCACTTTTATAAAGCAGCAAGGGTGGAAAACAGGATTGTATAAAGAGATGATTACTAACTGATAAGGAAAATGCTTACTAACCAATGACGATAAAAGAATTATTTTGCAGGGCTAAGAAGCTTACAGAATGTGGCTTTGCTAATGAAACCGTTAAATACCAAAAGAAACAGCTTAATAAGATATATTTTCACCTCTTATTAGATATTCCTTTTGCTAAAAAATGGTTTAGCTTGATACAATCGGAAGAGTATAAATGGGTGCTTTCGCATCGACCACGTATCTATTTTAAACCTTTTAGGGTGTATATGTCTACAAGATGGAAAAAGCAGCAACGAATGAATGCCTTACTGAGTTGTTATGCTTTTATGAAACAACGACCTCTGCTGAAACGTATGCTAGAAACGGATACTCCTGTTAAATTAGCTGAGTTCACAATGAAATATAATGACGAAAAAGGTCAAATCTACTTGGGATATAACAACCGTTATCGCAAGGAAGGAGAATTAGTGGTCTCGCTACATTGTGATAGTTATCAAGAGGCTATCTGTGAAGCTTCGTTTCTGATTGATAAAGAAAATGAAGACTGGGTATGCCGTATAGGTTGTGTGCAGGGCAATAAAAATACCGAATCTGAAAATGCAATTAAAGAGCTACAAAAACAAATGTATGCTCTTCGTCCTAAAGCCTTGATGATATTTATTATTCAAGAACTCAGTAGGCAATTAGGGTGCACTACTTTATACGGTGTAGGTAGTAAAATTCAGGCACATAACAAAAAACATTTTATCCATATAGAATGGTTGCACAAACTCAGTTTTAGTTACGATACTTTATGGAAAGAAGCTGATGGAACCCCAGATAAAGAAGGATGGTTTAAATTACCCATTGAAATGCCACGCAAATCAATAGAAGAAATTAAATCAAGCAAACGTTCACTCTATCGTAATAGATATGAGATGTTAGACAAAATAGCCGAAGAAATACAAAAAACAATTAACAAGTAATAATATGAAATTAGATATATTAGCTTTTGGGGCGCATCCTGATGATGTGGAATTAGGAGCAGGAGGTACTATTGCTAAGGAAATTAGCTTAGGCAAAACAGTAGGTATTATAGACCTAACACAAGGTGAACTCGGCAC
>NZ_KN389987.1:34330-35258 GCF_000213295.2 Capnocytophaga sp. oral taxon 329 str. F0087 | reverse complement strand
GTGAACTCGGCACTCGAGGTAGTGCTGAAATACGCTATCAGGAAGCGACTAAAGCCAAAGAACTATTAGGAGTAGCAGTACGCGAGAATCTGAAGTTTAGAGATGGTTTCTTTGTGAATGATGAGGCTCATCAGTTAGCAATTATCAAAAAGATACGTCAATATCAGCCTGATATAGTACTCTGCAATGCCATAGATGACCGCCATATTGATCACGGTAAGGGTAGCAAACTTGTTAGTGATGCTTGCTTCCTTAGTGGATTGCGCCGTATTGAGACTACTCTTGATGGCAAAGCCCAAAGTGCTTGGCGACCTAAGGTGGTATATCACTATATACAATGGAAAAATATAATACCTGACTTCGTAGTGGATATTACTGGTTTTATGGAAGCTAAAGTAAATGCTGTGTTAGCGTATAGTTCGCAGTTTTACGATAGCAGTAGCAACGAGCCTACTACGCCTATCTCTGACCGCAACTTCTTAGATAGTGTAACCTATCGTGCCCGAGACCTTGGAAGACTTATTGGTACAGATTTTGCGGAAGGTTTTACTTGTGAAAGGGTAGCTGCAGTAGATACCCTATTCAACTTGAAATAATGATTTACAAAAGATAAAAACACTATGAAATTAATATTGATTACTATTGGTATATTGCTGCTCTGTGTAGGCGGAATGGCTATTAAAATTTGGGGTAAGAAAGGAGGTAAGTTTGCTGGTACTTGTGCAAGTCAGAATCCTCATTTAAACCCTGAAGGTGAGGCTTGTAGCTTTTGTGGACGTATGCCTGATGAACAAGAATGCCGTAATAAATAATTTATTTTTTAGCCAATGTCTGACCTACTCGCAGAGAGAATAGCCGAAGCCAAAAATGGAAAGCAACGAGCCTTTAGCTGGTTGCTTGATGAGTTTTGGATAGATGTCTATAATTT
>NZ_KN389987.1:27926-33755 GCF_000213295.2 Capnocytophaga sp. oral taxon 329 str. F0087 | reverse complement strand
CTTAAGCGCGTAGGTAGTGAAGCAGAGGCTGAAGACATCACGGTGCAGACTTTTGCTCGTGCTTTTGACAAGATTAGTTCGTTTGATGAGCAATACTCTTTTCGCACTTGGCTTATCACTATTTCTAAAAATATTCATATCGACTTACTTAGGCGGCAGAGTGAACCCATACTGCACTTAGATACAGAAGAAAAAGAATCTAAACGCATAGCAGATGAGTCGCCTACTATAGAAGATAGCTTGATAATGGAACAACAGTTTGACTATCTCCTTAAATGCATTAAGCAGCTGAAAGACCCTTACCGAACGGCTATACAGTTGCGCTATCTGCAAGAGAAGAGTTATAAAGAGATAGCCGAAGAGATGAGCAGTACTATGAGCAATGTGAAAATAACCCTGCTGCGGGCTAAGAAAATATTAGCAGAAATACTAAAAAGAAACCGATGAGAGCAAGCTCTCATCGGTTTCTTTTTTTTGCTTAAAGTTGTTGTTTATTCTAAGGCTACATTCTTGCGGTGAATGTCTATTACTTCAGTGATATTGTTATCGTCTAACAACTCTAAAAGCGTATCAACCCCTTCTTCTAATTTTAACTCCATTTCTTCTGGATAAATAGGTATTAGCGCGTAGAAATTGATAAGCGTACCATCTTTGGTCTCCAACCTCAGAAACTCTTCTGGAGCTGAAAGATAAGGTGGCATCAGCAAGATGCAACCAAACTCGGTATTAGCGATAGGCTCAGCGTATTCGCCATTAGGGATAGTGTGCCCCTCGGCCATCCACGTTTTGTACTGATGTGGGAAACGCGCTATCATCTTTAGGAAATACACAGGCCAATAATTATCATTATCTTTGAAAGCTTCATCGCTTATTTGCCAGTCAGCGGGGAGATAGACCATTAGCTCGGCGTGACTGTAACTATTAGGGTCGTCTAAACCTTCGGGCAGGTACATAGGGTAGTCGCTCATACCAGTGGTGAAAAGCACGTGATAAGGGTGCTCAGCCGTTGGCTTTATCCAATGCACATCGATATGCACATACTCTGATACAATTTCGTGAAATACGCTATCTACTGTGCCGATATACTTCTCGAAATGCTCGCAAATCTCATCCATATACACACAGCTGCGGTCTGGAATAACGAAGTCGCTTTGGTCTTTTTCAGAATAGTTATATACGTTAGAGCCGCCTTCTGACACATAGTCGGGGGTAGGGGCAAAGATATTAGACATAACGTTCTCTTCATCAAAAACAAAACTATCGACTAACGAATGCAAATCGGGGTCGTAATAGATAAGATTCTCTTCTAAATCATCATTAATGGACTCAAGCCATTCGCTTATAGACTCGTTGAGTATATCCATAAAAGAATCTTCTATAGAATCTACAGAAAGTTCTAACTCGCCTATTTGCCCTACAATTCCTTTTTTATCGGGGTCTAGGTCAATGAAGATGTAGCGCACCCCATCGGTGAGGAAAGGCAACCATTTAGGATTGTAAAACTGGTTTTTTATCACCCCATCCCAATACATATCGATAGCTTCTTCTTCGTCAAACTTGAGGTCTTGCCAGTTGGGTACTTTCTCTAAATGTTGTAGCCACTGCTGTTGGGCTTCTTTTATCTCGCTCAGAGGGAGAAAGCGCAATTCATCTATAAAAAAGACATCGTTGTTACCTTTCTTTTGTCCGTTGAATGTCTGGTATAATTGGCGTACATCTGGAGGTAGAGTTACCCCCATTTCGCGCTCAAACTCGGCTACTTGTGCATCATCAGCCCCCTTATTGAGTGTGGCAATTAGGGGAGTGGCAGTATCGAGTATGGTGTCTAAAAATTTTCTAACTGTCTTTTCCATAGCTTTACGATAGTATTGTACTCCCGCAAATGTACAACAATTTCAATAAAAAACAAATAAAAAAGCGTAATATTTTTTATTATTACGCTTTTTTAATGTTTTATCTTGTGATGGTTTGGGTTCTATCTGGGCCTACCGACACTACTTTGATAGGTATTTCTAATTCTTTTTCTAAGAAATCTACATAGTCTGTCAGTTCTTTAGGTAGCTGTGCATAGTCTTTAATATCGGTGAGGTTTTGATGCCACCCTTTGAGTTCAGTATAGACAGGGGTGACATTTTGCTCTTCTATATTATAAGGTAAATGCTTGATTTCCTTTCCTTTATAAAGATATGAAGTACATACTTTTAGCGTATCGAATCCGCTGAGTACGTCGGCTTTCATCATTACCAATTGGGTAACGCCGCTCACTTGTACGGCATATTTAAGAGCTACCAAATCGAGCCAGCCACAACGACGACGACGACCGGTAGTAGCCCCAAACTCGCGCCCTACTTGGGTCATTGTTTCGCCTGCCTCATCAAAGAGTTCGGTAGGGAAAGGACCACTACCTACGCGGGTGGTGTAGGCTTTGAAGATGCCTATCACTTCGCCTATGCTGCGAGGCGCTACCCCTAAGCCGGTACAAGCACCAGCAGCGGTAGTGTTAGACGAGGTAACGAATGGATAAGTACCAAAGTCGATGTCTAACAACGAACCTTGCGCTCCTTCGGCTAATATTTTCTTTCCTTGTTTTAGGGCTTGGTACAGATACTCTTCGCTGTCGATGAGCTGGAAGCCTTTGAGCACTTTCACAGCCTCGAAAAACTCAGCTTCTAATTCCTTTAGGTTGTATTGTATATCTACTTTATAGTTAGCGAGCATCTCTTCGTGCTTGTCGGTAAGGTTGCGATAACGCACCTCGAAATCGTCTAACTCTATATCGCCTACGCGCAAGCCGTTGCGCCCTGTTTTATCCATATAGGTAGGGCCTATACCTTTGAGGGTAGAGCCTATTTTGGCTTTCCCTTTAGAGGCTTCGGAAGCGGCATCGAGGAGGCGGTGAGTAGGCAGGATAAGGTGTGCCTTGCGCGAGATGAGCAAGTTGTCTTTGAGGGGCACATTGTAAGGAGCGAGCCCATCAATTTCTTTTTTGAAGATGATAGGGTCTATCACCACGCCATTGCCTATGATGTTGATAGAAGTAGGGTGGAAGATACCCGATGGGATGGTGTGTAGCACGTGCTTAATGCCGTTGAACTCAAGGGTATGCCCTGCGTTAGGGCCTCCTTGAAAGCGCGCTATAATATCATAACCTTGTGTGAGTACGTCTACAATTTTTCCTTTACCTTCGTCTCCCCACTGAAGACCTAATAATAAATCTACTGCCATTTTTTACGCTTATTTTTCGTGAGTATTACTCTCTTCTTGGTTTTCTTTTTTTCTGCGTGTTCCGTAGAAGTAAAGAGAGTGGTGAGTGATATCGATGTCGAACACGTCTTCTATAGTTTTCTGAATAGTTTGTATGCGGGGGTCGCAAAACTCTACGATTTCGCCTGTATCGGTAAGAATCACGTGGTCGTGCTGCTTATCGAAGTAAGATTTTTCGTAATAGGCTTGGTTTTGCCCGAATTGGTGTTTGCGCACCAAACCGCATTCAAGTAGCAGCTCCATAGTGTTATAGAGGGTGGCGCGGCTAACTCTGTATTTTTTGTTTTTCATATTCACATAGAGGGTCTCTATGTCGAAGTGGTCATTAAACTCGTAAATTTCCTTTAGAATAGCATAACGCTCAGGGGTTTTTCTGTGGGCGTTGTCTTCCAAATATTTGGTAAGGACTTTCTTTACTATTTCTAAACTTTCTTCTGTAGCGGGTTTATTCATATTGAATTTATTTTGAGAGGCAAAGATAATTATTTTTTTATTAGCGACCAAAAAAATTAGCAAATTTGTCGATTTGTCGATTTGCCAATTTGCCAATTTGTCGATTTGCCCATTAGCAAAGATAAACATCCCCCCGTCCCCCTTCAAAGGGGGAGATGCGAAGGTCAGTGTACACGAAAAAAAATCTGTTTTTTTGTATATAGGTTAGATATTTATGATTTGTTACATACTCGGCTGCGCCAGCTCGTCGATTTTTTTTCGCTTATCCTATATCGTTCCTATATCGTTCCTATATTGTTCCTATATCTAAAGTAAAGGGAAGGTATATACAGAAAATTTTTCTGATAAGGAAGATTAAGGCAAAAAATCAAAATTATTTTGTATCTTTGCAACAAAAAGCTGCTGACTGAAATTGCTAATGATTTATGACCGAATATATACTCACCCTTATAAGCCAAACTAACCGGAATATATTCCTCACCGGTAAAGCCGGTACCGGCAAAACTACTCTCCTACGCAAGATTATCGCGACCACCTACAAAAATACGGTAGTAGCAGCCCCTACGGGTATTGCTGCTCTTAATGCAGGAGGCGTTACTATTCACTCGCTTTTTCAACTTCCTTTTGCGTCTTTCCTGCCTACACAGTCAGCACCGCCTATCGTAAATGAGCATCTTCGTTTTGAAAACCGCGTTTCGCTGCGCAAACACTTCCAAATGCATAAAAACAAGCAGCAACTTATTCGGAATATGGAGCTGCTCATCGTAGATGAGGTGAGTATGCTGCGCGCCGATGTGTTAGATGCGATGGACTATATGTTGCAGTTCATACGCCGCAATCACGAGCCTTTTGGAGGGGTGCAGGTGCTTTTTATAGGCGACCTAATGCAGTTACCCCCTGTGGTGAAGCAGGAGGAGTGGGAGGTGCTCAAACAATATTATAAGGGGATGTACTTCTTTCAATCGGAGGTGATTACCAAGTATCCACTGCTGTATGTAGAACTCGAAACGATATATAGGCAGACAGATAAGCTATTCGTTTCTATATTGAATCACTTGCGCGAAAACAAACTCACTGAAGAAGACCTACAGCTGCTACAGCCTTATGTGAAGCCTGCATTTGCTAAGCAAAGCAAAGGCGAATACGTAACCCTCACTACCCATAATGCCAAAGCCGATACGATGAACCAGCACGCTATGCAGCAGCTTCGCACACCAGCGTTTGCTTATGAGGCTGAGGTAATAGGCGACTTCCCTGACTATCTGTATCCTACCGATAAGGTGATACAGCTGAAAGAAGGAGCAAGGGTGATGTTTATCAAGAACGACCCATCGGGCGAGCATCTGTTTTTCAATGGCAAAATGGGGACGGTGCTATCGCTAACAGAGGACAGTGTAGAGGTGCTGTTAGACGGGGGGCAGCCTATCAATGTAGAGCGTTATGTATGGGAGAACTTGCGCTTTAGGCTCAACGAAACGACTAAAGATATAGAAGAAGAGAAGTTAGGTACTTTTACCCAGTATCCGCTGCGTTTGGCGTGGGCTATCACCATACATAAGAGTCAGGGACTTACTTTTGAGAAAGCGGCTCTTGACCTCGGTAGCGTGTTTGCTTCAGGACAAGCCTATGTGGCTTTTTCGCGTTTGCGCTCTCTCGACGGTTTGGTGTTGCTTTCGTCGGTGGCGCAAAACGGTATTGATAATGATGAGGAGGTGATAGACTACGCGGTGAATAAAGCTGATGAAAGTCAAGTGCAGCAAGCCTGCGAAGAGGGTAAGAGCGAGTTCTTGCAACAGACGATACTGCAGACTTTTGACTGGCGTATTTTAGCAGATGAGTGGGCGCAACACTGTAGTAGCTATATGGGTGAGATAGGGGCTAAAAGTCAGTACAAAGAGTGGGCGAATAAGACAGCCGCCAAGGTGAGAGAAGTAACAGAGGTAGCTGCGAAGTTTAGCAAGCAGTTGGTGGGTTATTTCGGCAGTGGGGCTCCCCTTGACTATATCTTTGAGCGCATAGAGAAAGCGGTGCCTTATTTTAGTCCTTTACTATCGGATATATGGGGAGAAGTGCTGTATGTGCAAGCTAAGATTGCCAATCAGAAGAAGGTGA
>NZ_KN389987.1:11976-27279 GCF_000213295.2 Capnocytophaga sp. oral taxon 329 str. F0087 | reverse complement strand
GAAAGAGTTTAGCCAAGAGCTTAATCAGCTAAGTGATACCCTATCGGGGGTGTTGAAGCACCTTTTTAGGCTGTCACAGATAACCCGCCTAATACGTTTGGGCAAGCCGCTAACTAAGGATGGTATTCATAATGATAAGCTGCAAGAGCTACGCATAGAGTTACAAGAACGCGCCCAAAAGCGACTTGAGAAAGAACAGCTATTTGTTGAAACGACCCCAGAGGAAGCTCCTATCATAAAGCAAGAAAAACCTACTACTTATGATGAGACTTTGCGTTTATGGCAAGAGGGCAAGCGTGTAGCCGAGATAGCCGAAGCGCGTATGTTTACCCAGCGCACTATCTATAATCATTTAGAAAAACTCATCGAGCAAGGAAAGCTACCTGAAGATTTGATAACAGAGTTGCTCTCAGCACAAGCTATAACAGAACTTACGGCTCTGTTTGACAAAACAGAAGACTATAGTTCGCTAAAAAGCATTATAGAGGCAACCGAAGAGCGGTATAGCTGGAATGAGCTTAGCCTTTTCAGGATATACTATCAAAAAAAATAGCAAGTTAGTGAGTGTAATCATTCACTAATTTGCTAATTCTCTAATTTATATAATGTGTTATTTAAACTTATAGGTAACCCCTAATTTGAGCCCTAAGTCAGCGAAAGAATTGTGGTCTAAGAACCATTCTGCATTTACCCCGAAGTTTTGGGTGAAGAACCAACGAGCACCAGACTGTAGGCATAGCGCTACACCTGAATCGTAATAAGGCTTTAACCAGCGATATTTAGAGGTATGTGCCCAGTTGTAGTACCCTAAGCTCAATCCTCCGTAAAGGTCTAAGTTAGAGGGGACGCGTATATACTGAGCAAAATGGAAGTTGCTGGTGAATAGTATGCCTATATTGCTGTATTCTATATCTTCCTTACTCGTACCGCGGTAGAAGAGTTCGCCTCCTAAAGATACTTGCTTGCTGATGCCAAAATCAACCCCTCCGTAAATCATTGCACTGATATCCGAGAAGCCTAAACCTCCGTTTAATTGCACATCTCCTTTTCTGAAGGCTTGTGCTGAGGCAGTGCTTATTGCTAATACACTACCCAAAAGTAATAACATTTTCTTCATAATATTCTCTGTTTAATTGTTATTTTTTCTTCGTTCCAAAGATTTTATACATAAGCCCTTTGAAGGTATTGAAATCAACGGTGTAGGTAAGACCAACCCCTTGGGCATACCCTATGCGGTCTAACATATATTGTTGCCATTCGTTTTCGCGGTTGAAAATCTTAGCTGTCAGACTACCATCGGGGTTGAGCCTAAAGAGTACCTCTACATTACCCGCTACAGCTGTACGGCTTACCCCCCCAACAGGTATTCCTACTTTAGCATTTACGCTCGCCCAATCGGTTATTTGGGTAGAGACGGTAAAGCCTAATCGGTCGCTGTTAATGTCTGAGGAACTATCATTGATGCCCGCCTCGTACGATACCCCTAAGTTGAGTTTGTTATCTTCGTCAGATAGTAGTTGGTTGAATAGCCCAGCAGCTGTTTCAAACAGATTATAGGCTACTAAACGGTTATCCGTATTCTTTTCGCTCATAAACGACCCCTGTGCCAAGAGCGAAAAGGCTTGTAGCTGTTTGCGGTCTTGGTCTTCGAGTTTGTAGTTGAGCTCTGATACCAAACTCGGGCTGCTATCAGGGAAGGTAATATCAAATACAGTTTCGGGGTGCATCAGTTCGCCACCGAGTTTAATAACCACTTGGGTATTAATCTTTCGGTTGTATTGTGTACTCTCCAACAGAGTGCTGGGGTTAGCGGTTAGGTTATAGGCAGCTTTCAGGTCGCGGAGGGTAGCCATCAGTGGGTCGCCACTCCAAGAGATAGAGCCCCCAGGTAGCACTGTGAAACGCTTGTCTATAATATTCTCGTACTTGAAATTGTAGAAGCCCGAATAGGTGATAAAGTCACCCCACATATTAAACTTGCCGTTAGTGTTGATTTCGATAAGTAGCGTACCAGCCCCGCGCCCTACAAGGTTGCTACCTGTTTTTTTATCCATCACTATCTCTACCTCGGCAGTAGGCTGTACGTCTAATTCAAAATTGAGCTCTAACCCTTTAATCGACTCTAAATCGCGTTGCACTTTTACCTTTTTATCTCCTTTTTCTACGAAAGTGATAAAGGAATCATCGCCTACGCTCTCGGTATCGCTTAGTGGTATTTTGAACGAAGTACCCTCTTCGGTCTTAGCATTTACATTTATAGCTATCTCGTCTAAAGCCCCTTTTATAGTAGCAGCCCCATTCATAAAAGCGGTGCCGTAGAAAAGAGCATCGTCAGTATATTGGGTGTTAAGCACCATAAAGCGTTTGCCGAGGGTCTGTAGCTTCAGGTCTAAAAACCAATCGAGTAGGCGGTTATGCCTGATAGAACCATTTAGGGTAGCTTGGGTATTATAGGCGGTATCGGTCAGTTGCCAGTTGTCTATATCAAAGGTTTTGTTGTTTACCTTTATCTTAGCGCCGTCGTTTATGTCAGCATTGAGGTTTAAGTAGCTGATGCCAGCCCCTGCCTCTTGTAGGGTAAGGGTACCGTCCATCAGCGGGTCGGTTATGCTACCTTTTATGTTTACTAATCCGCTCATCTTACCCCGCAGGTCGTAGAAAATACCTTCTACAAAAGGATTGAAAGGCGAGAGCGCAAAGTCTTGGAAGTAGGCTTTTAGGTCTAAGAGCGTACCTTTCTTGCTGTCTAAGTTTATCTTTCCACGCGTAGCAAAACCTAAGGAGCGCCCGTTGGAGAAGAAAGCATTTACATCGAAAGACGAAAGGTCATTATTACCAAAGATATTTACTTCCAAATCGCCGTAGTCATAGCCGTTTAGCTTAAAATACTGCACAAAAAGGTCAGCAGAAGGGTAGTATAGTTTCCCTTTTTGGGTAAGCGATATATTACCGTTGAGGGTACCCGTTAGGTCGAGCCCTTTCATTTCGGGCATAACCTTGTCTAAGGCTACGTTATGGGCTACCAAATGCAGGTTTTTATAGTCGTTAGTAGTCACCAATCCGCTGAGGTTCATATATTGGTTTTGGTGCGCCATCTTGAAGTTGCTTATCCGCAAGCTATCGGCAGTACGATTGAGTACAAGTTTGTTGTACTCGTTCATTTCGTTTTCACGATTGATGTACCACGCATTGCCTTTAAAGTTCACTAACGACTTTTTGATACCAATAACAGACTCTTGTTTCTGGTTCAAAGTATGAAAGAAATTCAGCTCATAGTTATCTTTCCCCGATTCGCCTCCTTTAAACTCGGTGCGGAAGAAAAGCGTATCTTTCACAGTGGTATTAATCAGGTTGAAATCCTGAATAGCATACACGCCAAAATCAACTTTTTTCACCTCTAAAAAGGTGTTGTACAGCGGGTTCTTATTGTCTATCTCAAGGCTTAGGCTGTCTATCTGATTATCGTAAGCATTAATGCTTGGCGACTTCATCTGCAGCTTGAAATTCGTGTTGTCAGCATCTATATTCCCATTGATAAAAGTATTGCTCCCTATTTTCACTTTAGGCACGAATACCTCTACTATTTTGTTGTAGATATTAAAGTGAAAATCAACGTATTGGTTAGGCTCAATCTTATATGGTTTGTAGTGGGCATACATACTCCCCACAGCGTTCTGCATCATTTTCTTCATTTCAGCTAAGCGGAAGTTTCCTTTCAGATTACCGCTAACAATGTCGGGCGAATTAATACTGATTTCTTTCACTCCATTGGTCAGAGTCGAGTGTACCTCAAAGTCTTTGAAGTTGAAATCGCCTGCTGAATTGATGTAATGCGTGTTTTTAAAGGCTATTTTGCCTACTATATCGTCTAATTGGTTGCCCTCAATGTCAATAATCACCTTGCCACAGAACTGCGAAATGCTATCCATCTCTATAAACTTCAAAGCGTGCAAGTCGGCTATGGCTATATCTGCCTGAAAGTCGAATTTAGTAGCGGCGTGCGAAAGGTCTGCTAGCCCACTAAATTTCATCGTTAGGTTAGGGTCGCGTGCGTCAATCTTGCCGTTGAATACTTGCTTTTTCAGTTCCCCATTTATGTTGATATGCTTATAATTATAGCCGTTATAGCCTAAGGAATGAATATCGCCATTGGCATAAAGCTGCATAGTGTTTATGTCAAAACCCTGCCCGCGTACCGTTAGGTTAGCAGTGAGTGCCCCCACACTATGGTCGTCTAAAAGCCTGCCCAAATGTAGCTGGTCGGTTACGAGGGTGCCTTTGAAAGTCGTTTGGTCAGTATGCGTTAGGTCGTCTAAAAAGCCGTCGATATGGGCTTCACCTTCAGCTGTTTTTAGCTGTAAGTTGGTGAGTAGCGAGGTGGTTTTATAAGCGAAATCGCCTGTAAGCGAACACATACCCAGCTTTTGAAGTTCCGCAGGGATATTTTCACCTAAAACGGTAGGCATCAAGTACGCCAAATCGTTGTAAATAGTCTCAGCATACACCTCTTTGCCTATCACTATGATATTGCGGTTGTCGGCAAGCAGGTTCTGAAAGCTCAATTCGCCCCTGATGAGAGTGTTTTGGTAACTTATCTCGCCCTTCGGAAGGGTAAAATCGTTTAGGGTACCTTTCATTGCTACCTCTTTAAGAGCGATAATGCGATTAGGCGAAAACCCATTGTAGAACGTGTTGAGGTGGGTAGTGTTAATAGTCCCTTTATGTACCTGAGCGTCAAAGACTACCTTATTCACAAAGTCGCCATAACTGCCTTTGTGGGGGTACATTTTCAGGTCAGCATAGAGGTCAGTGTCGGGGGTGAGTTGTAGCTGTAGCTTGTCGGCTTGCATCACCGTATCGGTATAAGCGAAGTAGGGGGTAGTCATATTGTCTACCTTTAGCTGACGATTATATACAAAGTTTGAAGAGGGCAGCGACAGCGATATGTTGCTGCCGCGTATCAGAAAGTCAGTAACAGTGGCGTTTAGGTGGTCTATCTTCAGCAGCGAGGGGTCAGCATTGTTCTCATCGCTGATGTAGCAACGGCTATCGACAAGCTCAATTGATTTGGCTTTCATTATAAACTTGCCCGAACTGGGTTCGCCCGAATCAAACTTATTAACGAAAACATCAAGGTTCGAAAGGGTGTCGCCCTTGTGGGTTTTCATATTGAAAAGCAAGTTCTCAGCCTCTATATCGCCAAAGTAGAGGTTACCATCGATAAGCTGTTTGAAGTTTAAGATAGAAGTATTGAGGCGCTCGGCATAGATAAGCGAATCTTGCTTATGGTCGCGTATCAGCACCTCTTTCAGGGCTACCTGTCCGTTTATCTTCAGGTGTATCTTGCTGATATTTAGGTCTATATCGAAGTCTTTATTGAGGTAAGCTACTGCTTTTTGGGCTATGTAGGTTTGCACTATAGGCAGCGATAAAGCCCCTCCTACTAACAGCAATAGCAGGAGCAGCCCTAAGAGTCCACGGACTAATATTTTTCTTAATTTTTTCGTAGTAATGAGTTTTTTTTAGACAGCGGCAAAGGTACGAATAATTTGTCAATTAGCAAATTTGTCCGTTAGCAAATTTACTAATTTTTTAATCTCTTCTTCGGTGTTAAAGCTGTGCAGGCAGATGCGTAGGCGCTCTTCTCCAGCCGGCACGGTAGGGGCTAAGATAGGCAGCACGCCTATACCCTGCGCTTGTAGTTGAGCCGCAAGGGCTTTTACGCGCTCATTACCAGGGACTACCATCGCCTGTATAGCCGAATCCGAAGCGATAAAACCTTGCAGCTGCTGTTGGGCTATTTGTGTTTTGAAGTAACTAATATGGCTGTGAAGCTGACTGATTGCCTCCGTTTGCGATAGCTGTTCGTAGCCCGCGCGTATGGTGGCAACACTGTGCGGACTCATAGCGGTAGTGTAGATAAACGAGCGCGAGAAGTTTACCAAGTACTGCACCACCTCTGCCGAGGCTACTACGGCAGCTCCGTGAGCGCCCAACCCCTTGCCAAAAGTAACGATGCGCGCAAAAATATCGTTCTCTAACCCCAAAGCCTGTATAAGTCCGCTGCCGTTTGGGCCAAATACCCCTATGGCGTGCGCCTCGTCTACCGCCACATAAGCTTCGTACCGCTGGGCTAAGGCCACCAAGCGCCGCAAATCCGGACTGTCGCCGTCCATCGAAAAGACCGTTTCGGTAGCGATCAGCACCGTGCGTTGGTCGGTAGCAAATTTTTTGAGCAACTTTTCGAGGTCTTCTAAATCGTTGTGTTTGAACTTATAGGCGTTGGCTAAGCTCAGCGAGATGCCGTCGCGAATAGAAGCGTGACTATAGCTGTCGTATAGTATCACATCGCCGCGCCCTACTATGCAAGAGAAGAAACCTACATTGGCATCGTAGCCAGAATTGTACAGAAGGGCAGCTTCAGCGTGTTGAAAATCAGCGATATACTGTTCGGTTTCGCCAAAAATAGGCAGATTGCCCGACAGCAAACGCGAGCCTGTAGAACCGTGAGCGAGGTCGCTATTTGCCAGCGCTTGTATACGGCGACTGATAGCGACATCAGTGCTAAAACCTATATAGTCGTTAGAGTAGAAATCAATGGAGAAATGGCGCTGCTGTAGGCTGCGTAGCGCATTGTGAGCCGCGCGCTCAGCTAATTTTTGTGTAATGTGTTTCATTTTTGTGTAATGTGTTTCATTCGGCAAAGGTAGTGATAATTTGCCAATTTGCCAATTTGCCAATTTGTTGATTTGTCAATTAGCCAATTTTCAAATTTGCTAATTTTCAAATTTGCTAATTTTCTAATTTCCCAGCCCTCCCAGCCTTCCCAGCCTTCCCATTACTTTAGATATAAGATGAGCGAAGGATGAGCGAAGGATGACCGAATGATAAACATCTAACCAGCATACATAAAACAGAAGATTTAGCTAATCTACTAATTGACAAATCTACTAATTGGCAAATCTACTAATTGGCAAATTTACTAATCGACAAATTAGCAATTTTTTTTGGTTGCTAATGAAAAAAAGATTACCTTTGCGGGCAGATAATTAACCTCTAAAATATCATAAACTATGATGAGAAAAATGTTATGGATGCTTTTTAGCATCGTATTGTCTTTCAGCTTTACAGCTGTTAGTGCTCAGCAAAAATCAACTAAAACTAAGTACAACAAAACTATTAAAGTAAAAGTGCCTAAACGCGCTAAAGGTCAGACCGATGTGCTCAACCTTGTAACCCCTAAGCTCGACACCGTGCGAGTGGGTATCATAGGCTTGGGTATGCGCGGACATGGTGCGGTAGAGCGTTACATACACGTGCCGGGGGCTAAAATCGCTGCTCTTTGCGACATACGTCCAGAGATGGTAGAAAAAGCCCAAAAAGTGCTTGATAAGGCGGGACTAAAACGCGTGCCTCAGTACACCGGTAGCGAAGACGCTTGGAAAGAACTTTGCGAGCGCAAAGACATTGATCTTGTGTATATCGTAACCGACTGGAAGCACCACACCCCAATGGCGCTCTACGCTATGCAACACGGCAAACACGTAGCTATAGAAGTGCCTGCCGCTCTTGATATGAAAGAGATTTGGGCGCTTATTGATATGAGCGAAAAAACACGCTTGCACTGTATGATGCTCGAAAACTGTGTGTATGACTATTTCGAAATTACTACCCTCAATATGGCACAACAAGGGTTGTTGGGCGAGGTAATTCACGGCGAGGGTTCTTACATCCATAACCTCGATGAGTTTTGGTCTTACTACTGGAACAATTGGCGTTTAGACTACAACTTCAAAAACCGTGGTGATGTATATCCTACTCACGGTATAGGTCCTGTATGCCAAGCGCTTAACATTCACCGTGGCGATAAGATGAACTACTTAGTATCGTTTGATACCGACCCTTTCCGCGGCAGAGAAGTGATGAAACGCGTAACAGGCAAAGACGGTGCTGATTTCCAAAACGGCGACCTTACTATCACAATGATTAAGACCGAAAAAGGTAAAACTATACAGATACAGCACGATGTGGTAACCCCACGCCCTTACTCTCGTATGTACCAACTTACAGGTACTAAAGGTTTTGCTAATAAATATCCTATATCAGGCTATTTGCTACAACCTGAAAACGTAGATAAGGATATAGTACCTGACCACGAAAACCTATCAGCACACAGCTTTATGCCTGATAGTGCTAAAAAAGCCTTAATGGAAAAATACAAACCACGCATTCTTAAAGAGTTAGAAGCTAAAGCCAAAGAAGTAGGCGGACACGGAGGTATGGACTTCATAATGGACTACCGTCTTATCTACTGCTTGCGCAATGGTTTGCCACTTGATATGGACGTGTATGACCTAGCAGAGTGGTGCTGTTTATCGCCTCTTTCTAAGCTATCGTTAGAGAATGGCAGTGCTCCTGTACAAATCCCAGACTTCACTCGTGGCGCGTGGAACAAGCAAAAAGGCTACAAACACGCCTTTGCAGATTAGTCAATTAGTCGATTTGTCAATTAACTCATTCACAAATTGACAAATCGACAAATCGACAAATTAACCAATTAATTTTATGGAAAAACCTAATTTGATTGTAGATAAAACATTTCAATTTTCACTTATGGCAATTGAACTTTGTAATGTTTTAGATGAGAGAAAGAAGTTTGCCATATCTAATCAATTGCTAAGGTCTGCTACCTCTATTGGCGCAAATGTCAGAGAAGCTCAAAATGCAGAAAGTGAGTCTGATTTTGTTCATAAACTCAAAATTGCTGCTAAAGAAGCAGAAGAAACGATGTATTGGTTAGATTTATGTTTGTACTCTCCAACTTATCCTAATACTGAAAATGAGAAAACAGAATTATTAAGTATTATTAGGATTATCAACAAAATAATAGGAACAATAAAAACGAAACATCAATTAGCTAATTAGTCAATTTGCAATGAATTAATTTGTAATGAGTTAATTGACAAATCAGCAAATTGACAAATCGGCAAATCAAAAAGCTATGTCAAATGTATTACGCCTTCCGGCTGAAAAACTCTATGCTAATGAGTTAGAAGCCCTTAAGGAAGAAGACAAAAAAGAAGAAAAACCCATAGGGTGGCAGCTATCGCCTAAGGCGGTGCTTAAGTTTGTAACCGGTGGTACTGCCAGCGGAGTAACTATTACGCCTAAATATATAGGGCATAACCGCTTGGTAGAGATTGCTATCGCTACCCTGCTAACCGATCGTTCGCTATTGCTTATTGGCGAACCTGGTACCGCTAAATCGTGGTTGTCAGAAAACCTAACAGCCGCTATCAGTGGCGACTCAGGCAAGGTGATTCAGGGTACTGCGGGTACAAGCGAAGAGCATATACGCTATTCGTGGAACTACGCTATGCTATTGGCTAATGGTCCCTCTAATGAGGCACTGCTCAAATCGCCTATTTATAGGGCAATGGAGACAGGTTCGGTAGCACGTTTTGAAGAGATTTCGCGTTGTGCCTCTGAGGTGCAAGATGCGCTTATCTCTATTCTTTCTGAAAAGACTATCGCTATACCAGAGCTTAGCCAAGAACTACCTGCTCAGCGCGGTTTTTCAATTATTGCCACTGCCAATACCCGCGACCGTGGTGTAAACGATATGTCGTCTGCCCTCAAAAGGCGTTTTAACATCATAGTATTGCCTGCCCCAGCGACTCTCGAAACCGAAGTTTCGATAGTAACCAAGCGGGTAGCCGAAATCTCTAATAACTACAAACTAAAGGCACAACAACCGTCGGCTGAGGCAATAGAGAAGATTGTAACTATCTTCCGCGAATTGCGCAAAGGGGCTACCCTCGATGAGAAGCAGAAGCTGAAATCGCCTAGTGGAGTAATCTCTACTGCCGAAGCTATTTCGCTTATTACAAACAGTATGGCGCTGGCAGGTAGCTTTGGTACGGGAGTGGTTACCGATGAAGATTTGGCATCGGGCTTGCAAGGAGCTATCGTAAAAGATGAAGATAAAGACAAACTCGTGTGGAAGGAATACCTCGAAAATGTAATGAAGAAAAGAGGAGCCGCTTGGCGCGAACTTTATAACCAATGCTCACAACATAATAATTAGCCAATTAGCCAATTAGCAAATTGACAAATCACAAAAGCGTCTGCCTAAAAGAACTTTCTCTTAGGCAGACGCTTTTTTATAATCTATTCTAACGACTAACGACTAATCACTAACGACTAATTACTAACCACTCTAAAAATACTAATCTTTTCGTCACCAGAGGCGATAAGGGTTTGCTCATTGATGAATAAAAGAGCGTGATAGACCTCAGCGCTGAGGCGTTGCCAATGATAGCCTCGGTCAGTAGAGTAATAAAGTCCGTTAGGCGAGCAAGCTACTAAGGCATAACCCTTGCTATTAGGCACGTACTTCGCACAGCTAACATAGCCAAAAGAACTATCAGCAGTTAGCGGTTGCCACGTTTTGCCACCGTCATCAGTAATAGCCCCTGTGCCATTGCGGTCAGCGGGTTGCTCGTAGTTGCCCCCCATCACTATACCGTGTTTAGAGTCGTAGAAAGCCACGCTAAAAGCCCCTTTAGTAGGAGCCCCCTGTGCTAAAGGCAGGGCTACCTCTGTCCAGCTATGTGCTTGGTCTTCAGAAGAAAAAATACGACTCGCACTGCCCCCTGTTACTACCCATAGCTTTTTGTCGATATACGCAATAGCCGAATTGCTGGCTGCAAAAATAGCCTCGCCCTCTGCCAGTTTAGGAGTTTGCGACCAAGTGCGTTTTGCCCATGTTTTACCACCGTTGTGGGTAACGAGCACCTGCATACGGCTGTCTATAGGGTCGCCTACCGCTATGCCAAACTGGTCGTTTAGGAAGTGCATACTATCGTAGAAAGCCAAAGGGTGGTCATCGCGAAATACCTCCGTCATACCGCTGGGTTCAGCCCTATAGAGTATGGCAGGAGTACCTATAGAAAGCATAAAAAAGCGATCGGAGGTAGCGGCTACCGAACGAAAGTCAGAGATAACCCCTTTGTTTTTGAGGTCAGAGAGGGCGATAGTATGGTTTTGAGTATTGATAAAGCCAAAAGAAGCGTCAGAACCCGCGAAAGCTACGTTTTTATCAGAGAGCAACTGCATAGCGCGCACACTAATTTTGGGCAGCGGGAAAGTTTTCAGAGGTACTAAAGCAAGAGTTTTGTCCTCATAAGGGTTAGCCGACTGACACGCCACCAACCAAAGAGCCATAAAGCTAAGGATATACTTCATATTAATTGCTGATTTACAAGGCAAAAGTAATGAAATAAAATTGAATAAAGGATATTATAACAAAAATTGCTGTTCTTGAGTGTTAAAATTGATAGTAAATTAGGGTTTTATTAAGAAATGTTTTACATTTGCCGCTTGAAAAGAGAAAATCTTTTTTTGCAGTGAAGAGTATAGGAACACATTGTGAAAGGAGAGTTTTTAAGAAGTTGAATGCCGATTGCTTAATCGCTTAGCTATCGTCTTAGGAATAGATGAGCTAATAGTTTTGGAATTATAGAAAAAATATAATTAAAAGAATAATTATGAACGAAGAGTTTGAAAAACAAAAAATAATCTTAGAAAATCTTTATAGATGTAGAGATTTAGAAATTAATAACTTATGGCAAAAAGGTGTGTTTTTAGCTCCTTTTTTGATATTGTGTTTTACTGGGTATGGTATTTTATTATATGAGTTATTTAAAGAAAGACCTTTTTCAATGGGGATGAATTTATTATGTATTGCTTTATGTGGTATTAGTGCTATATTCTCTATGTTGTGGATTTATATGTTTAAAGGTTCAAAAGCTCAATATGAACTTTGCGAGAGAGCTATTGTTAATTATGAAAAAAAACTGAAATTTCCCATTTATTATAGAATGGGAACATTAAGACATAATGAAATAGAATTTGATAATAATCTACTAAGAACTAAAGCAGGTAAGTTTTCTCCTTCTAAAGTCAATATTTTAATTGGTCAAGTTAGTTTAAAAATCTCGTTAGTTGCTATGATATTTCATGTTGGGTATTTATTTTCTGAAATATTAGTAAGAAATTGCGATGGATATAATAAGTTTATTAGAATTGAAAGTGTTTATATGATTTCTCTTTTTCTTTTTGTTTTTCTTTTTCTTTTAGGATTAATATATTATTTATATAGATTTTTCTTTCAAAAAGGAATAAAAATAGAAAGTAGTTATTTATCAATGAATAATGAAGAGAAATATATAAAAGATTTTAATACAATAAAAGCATTAGTTTTTAAAGAATCTAGAGGAAATTGTTGGTTTTTTATAAAATCTGTTTTTAGAAGTTTATGCTTATTAGAAAATAAGAATAAGAAAACTATTTCTACTCAAAAACAATTTATATTACAAAGTTTGCAAGAAATTTATAATATTAGTTCTGAGAGAGCTAATCAATTAGAAGAGTTGGCAGAATTAACACTTTCTTTTCCTCTGACAAATAAAGAGGAAAAATATATTGAGAAATGTAAAGAGTTTGTTGAAAAAGGAGGAGATATAGAAAAATATAAAGAATTACTTAATTGTCTTGCTTCAGCAATTGGTATTGAGAAAAAAAGGGCAGAAGAGTTAATAAAAAATATTAAAGAAAAATATCAAAGAAAACAGTAGCTTTTTTCCAATAGTGCGTGGTGGAATAGAGCCATAGTGCAATATGAGGGACGCACAGGCAAAGAAGAGCTTAAAAATATACTTCATAACTTCACTCTGTAAAAATTTACTACTTTATAATTCAAATTTATTTTGTACCTTTGTCGCTCTAAATAATTCAATAATATATTATGACAACCTCTTATAAAGTAAAAGGAATGGGCTGTATGGGTTGTGTTACTACCGTTAGCGATAGGCTTTCAGCAGTAGCAGGCGTTACAGCGGTACAAGTAGATTTGGCTTCGGCTACAGCAAGAATAGAAAGCACTGCTGAGGTGCCCTTACAAACCTTACAAAAAGCCTTAGAAGGCACTCATTACAGCCTTGCAGCAGAAGGCGAAGAAGGCGAGAGCGATGACAAAGCGCACCAGCATAAGCCGACGACTCCCCCCTCTATAAAAACTACAGACCCTCACACTAAGGTGGTGTATTACTGCCCTATGCGTTGCGAGGGCGATAAAACGTACGACCACCCTGGTGCTTGTCCCGTTTGTGGTATGGATTTGGTGAGCTTAGAAGCTCCTAAAGACGATAACCTACAGCGCAAGCTCTGGGGGGCTATTGCCTTTACGCTGCCTATCTTTGTGATAGCGATGAGCGGTATGTGGCACAATAATCCGCTTTACAAACTAATGCCCCTCAGTGCCTGGAACTGGGTGCAGTTTGTCCTTTCGCTGCCAGTAGTGTTCTACTTCTGCGGCTTTCTGTTTGTGCGGGCGTGGCGCAGCCTTAAAACACTGCACTTCAATATGTTTACCCTTATCGGTATAGGGGCAGGCGTAGCGTGGGGCTTTAGTGTGGTAGGACTCTTTTTCCCTAACCTCTTCCCCGATGCCTTTAAAGCGCACGGCAGCGTGCATCTCTACTTCGAGGCGGCTACTGTCATCTTAACCTTGGTATTATTAGGACAAGTACTCGAGGCCAATGCTCACACACGCACCCAAGCCGCTATCAGGTTGCTATTAGATTTAGCCCCTCGCAAAGCTACTAAGATAGTAGAAGGCAACGAGATAGAAGTCCCTATTGAAGAGGTTCATATAGGCGACCTGCTAAGAGTGAAACCAGGCGAAAAGCTCCCCGTAGATGGTGTGCTGACAGAGGGTTATGCTACTGTAGATGAGAGTATGATTACCGGTGAAGCCATACCGGTAGAAAAGCAAGTGGGCAACCGCGTATCGGCAGGTACTCTCAACGGCACACAGTCGTTTGTGATGCGGGCTGATAAGGTCGGATCCGACACGCTACTCGCACAGATAGTAGCCCGCGTGCAAGAAGCAAGCCAGAGCCGTGCCCCTATACAGAAATTAGCCGATAAGATAGCCGCTTACTTCGTGCCTATAGTTATCGCCATTGCAGTACTTACCTTTGTAGTGTGGGCAGTTTTCGGTGGCGAGAATGCTTATGTATATGCACTGCTCAATGCCATTGCCGTGCTTATTATCGCTTGCCCTTGTGCCTTAGGCTTAGCCACCCCTATGTCGGTAATGGTAGGGATAGGCAAAGGTGCGCAAAACGGTATCCTCATCAAAGATGCCGAAGCGTTAGAGCGTATGAACAAAGTAGATACTTTAGTCATCGATAAGACTGGTACCCTAACTGAGGGCAAGCCTACGGTAGCTAAAGTAATGAGTTTTGGCAGTCTTACTGAAAAGGAATGGTTACCCTTGCTCTACGGACTCAACCAGCAAAGCGAACACCCTTTAGCCAAAGCTACCAATGCTTACGCCCAATCACAAGGAGTTACCCCCTTACCCTTCACCGATTTTGAAGCCTTAACAGGGAAAGGGGTACGAGCTAACCACGCTGGAGTGTCGTACTACTTTGGCAACGAACGACTGATAGAAGAGATAGGTGCCCCTATAAGCGAAGAGATTCGCCATAGCCTACGTGCCCGTCAATCAGAAGGATATACCCTTTCGCTGTTGGCTACCGACCGCGAAGTGATAGGAGCAGTGGCGATAGCCGATAAGCTAAAGGATACCACCGCTCAAGCATTGCGCGCATTGCAGCAAGTAGGCGTACATATAATAATGCTTACGGGCGATAATGAGCTTACTGCTGCTGCTATAGCCCGCCAAATAGGGCTTACCGACTACCGCGCGGGTATGTTGCCACAAGACAAACAAGAAGAAGTAAAACGCCTACAAGCACAAGGCAAGGTAGTAGCAATGGCAGGCGATGGTATTAATGATGCCCCCGCTTTAGCCCAAGCCGATGTAGGTATAGCTATGGGTACAGGCACTGATATAGCTATCGAAAGTGCCCCTATTACCTTAGTAAAAGGCGACCTCAGTGGCATTGTAAAGGCTAAAAAGCTGAGTAAGGCAGTAGTGAAGAACATACGCGAAAACCTCTTCTTTGCCCTTGTCTATAACGTTATAGGTATACCTGTAGCTGCTGGCGCGCTCTATCCCGTTTTTGGCATTCTATTATCGCCTATGTTAGGGGCTTTAGCAATGAGCTTCAGTTCAGTAAGCGTTATTGGCAACGCCCTACGCCTAAAAAGATTTGGCAATTAACTAATAACTAACCACTAACGACTAATACCTAATAACTAACGACTAAATATAATGGAAATAGCACAAAAGAACCGTCAGTGGTTAGATGATTTAGCCCTCGACCACCC
>NZ_KN389987.1:8565-11281 GCF_000213295.2 Capnocytophaga sp. oral taxon 329 str. F0087 | reverse complement strand
CAGTGCCGAAACAGAAGAGCAGGTACTCAACATAGCACATAGTCTTAAGGATACTGATGTGTCATTCTTCCGTGCTGGTATCTGGAAGCCTCGTACCCGCCCCGGTATGTTTGAGGGTGTGGGAGCTTTAGGTCTGAAATGGTTGCAACGTGTAAAAGAAGAGACAGGGCTTAAGATAGCAACTGAAGTAGCCAATAAAGACCACGTAAAGCTCGCCTTAGAGCACGACATCGACCTATTGTGGATAGGGGCGCGCTCTACCGTTAGTCCGTTTATCATTCAAGAGATAGCCGATGAGCTGAAAGGTACTGATAAGATAGTATTGGTGAAAAACCCAGTAAACCCCGACCTCGCTCTTTGGATAGGGGCTATCGAGCGGCTACAGCGTGCCGGAGTTGAGAAGTTAGGGGTGATACATCGTGGGTTTTCTACTTATGAAAAGACCAAATACCGCAACATACCCGAATGGCAATTAGTGATAGAATTGCAGAATAAATTCCCGTTGCTACCTATCATCTGCGACCCTTCGCACATCACCGGTAAGCGCGAACTTATCTTCGATGTATCGCAAACTGCCCTCGACCTCAATTTCGATGGCCTGATGATTGAGACCCACTGCACCCCCGATGCTGCGTGGAGCGATGCCGCTCAGCAAATCACTCCAGAGCGTTTGGTGCAGATTATGAACGACTTGCGCATTAGGCAGGTCTCTACTAACCAAGAAGATTACGTTAGCAAACTAAGCACTCTACGCTCTCATATCGACATCATAGACGATCAGTTATTAGACCTGCTTAAGAAGCGTATGAATATTTCTGATGAAATTGGCACTCTAAAGAAAGCTAACAATGTGGCTATCCTGCAGAATCAACGCTGGCACGAAATACTCGGCAAGGTAATCTCAGAGGGAGAACAATACGGACTTAGTGAAGAGTTTATCATACAGGTATTTAAGGCGATTCACCAAGAATCTATCAACAGACAAACCGCAGTAATTAGCAGCTAGTAGATTAGTCGTTAGAACAGTGTCACTTTCTAACGACTAACGACTAATAACTAACTACTGAAAATAAAAATAGAAATAATGAATTATCAGAATGTAACCGATTTGCCTAATAACAATACTGTCTTTTTGGTATGGGCATTTAAGAAAAATACAGACAAAACACAACTAAAAGATACTTTTTCAAAAGTATGTGGCTTGGTAGGAAACCTCAACAACTCGGTAGCCGACCGCTTCCCCGAAGCGCGTGCGAGTGTAACCATAGGCATTAGCCATAGGGCGTGGCTTACCTTAGGGTTACCCCAACCGCTCCCCAAAGAGCTTAAGGATTTTCAGCCTATCAAAGGTAGCAAACACACAGCCGTAGCTACTGAAGGCGATTTGCACTTTCACATTCGTGCGCATAACCCTAGCTTAGCTTATGATATGGCAGCTGCTATCAGCGATGTGTTGCAACCTATAGCCGATTGCATAGTGAATGTACAGGGTTTTAGGTATTGGGACGGGCGTGCTATTATCGGTTTTGTAGACGGCACCGAAAACCCACGAGGCGAAGAACGCAAACAGTTTGCGGTTGTAGGCGATGAAGACCCTAACTACCAAGGCGGAAGCTACTTATTTGTGCAAAAGTATGTGCACGATATGAACGCTTGGCGTTCGTTACCCGTTAGCGAACAAGAAAAAGTAATAGGTCGCAGCAAAGAAATGGATATAGAAATGGATGAGGATACCAAACCTACAAATGCTCATTCAGCACTTGCCAATGTAGGCGATGACCTGAAAGTAGTGAGAGATAATATGCCTTTCCACGACCCAGTGAGTCATCAAATGGGCACTTACTTTATCTGCTACGCCAATACATTCAGCACGGTAGAAAAGATGCTTACGAATATGTTTGTAGGCAACCCCGTAGGTAATTACGACCGCTTATTAGATTTCAGCACTGCCGAAACAGGAACCCTTTTCTTTGTGCCTTCTTTAGATATGCTTGATGAATTCGCAGGATAAAAAATGAGCTATACGATTTACAACGCTTCAGCAGGGTCAGGCAAGACCTATAGCCTCGTGAAGGCTTATTTGCAAATTGTACTTAGTACCCTCAATGTAGAGCAGTTTAGACAGCTGCTCGCTATTACCTTTACTAACAAGGCGGTGTTCGAGATGAAGAACCGTATTATTGAGCTGTTGGGTAAGTTTAGCGAGGATACGATGCTGCATACCCCCCACAGTATGTTTACCGAATTGTGCAAAAGTCTGCATCTCACCCCTAAAGAGCTGCAAGACCGTTCGGCTAAGACGTTAGAATACCTATTGCATAACTACGCTGCCTTTAATATTAGCACTATTGACGGCTTCAACCACCAACTGATACGCCATTTCTCTCACGATTTACACCTTAATCCTTTCTTTGAAGTGCAGTTGGACAGTCAAACCCTCTTAGAACGCGCTGTAGACAACCTAATGAGCCAAGCAGGTGCGGGCGATAAGGAGCTCACTGAGTGGCTTATAGCTTTTTCTAACGAAAAGATAGACGAAGATAAGAACTGGGATACCTCTAAGGAGTTACTTGAAATAGCCAAGATGCTCACTAACGAAAACCATTATAGTCAGCTGCAATCGCTAAAAGACAAAGAGCTAAGCGATTTCGCTACCCTAAAGAAGTCCCTAAGTGAGTATAAAGAGCAAGCGGCACAGCTTATACAAACCACAGCA
>NZ_KN389987.1:0-7686 GCF_000213295.2 Capnocytophaga sp. oral taxon 329 str. F0087 | reverse complement strand
TTAGACCGTCACGGATTAGATAAGGGGGCTTTCAATGGTGGTCATCTGTACAATTTCTTCCAAAAACTAACGCTTAGTCCTCAGAAAGAACCCGCTTGGGGTAGTGGTTGGCAGAATAACTTGTTAAAAGGTGAACCAATGTACGGCAAAACAGCCGCTAAAACCCTTGATACTGCTCTTATCGATAGCCTACAACCTCAGATTACTACTTATTTTGAAGATATACAGAATGCTTTTGGTACGCTCAACTTTATGCAAAACGCCCTAAAGTACCTTCCCCCTTTGGCTTTGCTAAACCGTATCCAAAAAGAAATAGCGCTTATCAAAGAGGAAGAGAACATCTTACCTATATGGGAGTTCAATGGCGTAATTTCTTCAGAGCTGAGTACTCAGCCAGCGCCTTTTATTTATGAGCGTATAGGCGAGAAGTTTCGTCATTATTTCATCGATGAGTTTCAAGACACCTCAGTGCTGCAATGGCAGAACTTTATACCGCTTATCCTCAATGCAGTGCAAAGTCAAGTAAACCACCAAGCGGGTTCAGTGCTATTAGTAGGCGATGCGAAACAGTCTATCTACCGCTGGCGAGGTGGGAAAGCAGAACAGTTTATGAGGCTGTATAGTGGTAAAGAAGACCCATTTAAAGTCCCGCTCAACACTGTTAATTTGGCTGAAAACTACCGTAGTTTAAAGCAAATTATAGACTTCAACAATGCGTTTTCCCCTTTTGTAGCAAAGCTTTTCACCATAGGAGAATACCAAGATCTTTACGAAGCAGCTGCCCAAAACTATCCAAAAAGTACCTTAGCAGAGGGTTATGTAAATATTTCGTTTATCAACACCGCGCAAGAAGAGGAGGAAGAAGAGAGAGAAGAAGAAACTAAAGACGATACCCTCACCCCGCGCGAGAAGAGTTATTGCGAGGCTATACTACAGAAAGTAAGGCACGCCAATGAGGCAGGAGCTGATGATAAAGACATCACTATATTAGTGCGCACTAACAAAGAGGGCGCTGCGGTAGCCTCATTCTTATCAAGCAAAGGGCGCAAAGTCATCTCTCCCGACTCTTTGTTACTGCAAAACGTACCCTCAGTGCAGTTCCTTATAGCCCTACTGCAGTTGCTTTACCACCCCGAAAGCGAAGACCTAAAGGCCAAGATGCTCTTTGCCTTTATTCGAGCTAACGGCAAGGGGACGGAGCAGCCTCATACTTTCTTAAGCAAGTACGCATACCAGCCTGTGAGTACTTTCTTTGCCGACTTTCATTTTTCTATAGAAACGTTTAACCAATATTCACTATACGAAGGAGTAACATTAGCGGTAAACTGCTTCGAGGTGGCACGCCATTCAGATGCCTACCTCACCCACTTTATCGACCTTATTTTCGACTTCAAGAATGCCCGCAAAGGAGGCTTAGCCGACTTCTTAGACTTCTGGGAAGACCAAAAAGAAAAGCTTAGTATCAGTTCACCCGAAGGTCTTAACGCTATCACCGTGATGACCGTACATAAGAGCAAAGGGCTCTCAGCCCCCGTGATTATCTATGCCTTTGCCGATAGCAAGTTAGAAGACGGTCGTGGCGAAATGATATGGTACCCTGTCTCAGCCGAGAACTTCGCTGGTTTTGACTATCTATTGGTGAAGAGCAGTAAGAATATTGAAAACTATGGAGCGGCATCCACTATTCTCAACGAGCAACACCAGCAACACCTCCTCGACCAGATAAATGTGCTATACGTGGCGATGACCCGTCCTGAGTCGTCTCTCTATGTTATCACTTCGCTCCCTGAGAAAGAGATTAACACTTACGGCACGCTCCTCCGCGATTTTCTAAAACATAAAGGAGATTGGAATGAGGAGATTACTGAGTATGAATATGGCAGTCCTATACTAGCTAAAAAGAAAGAAGAAACAAATGCCGATAGCTATGTGTTGTTTCAGAAAGGGTGGGCAGCTCCTCATTATAAGATAGCTACAGGAGCCTCACTGCTATGGAACACCCACCAACAGCAAGCCCTCGAAAGAGGAAACCTCATACACAGCCTCTTTTCGCAACTAACCTATGCCACCGACTTGGGGTCGGTACTAAGCGAGGCGCTACAAGAGGGCACCCTCACCGAGGAGCAATACCAACTGCTGAAGCCTCAAATAGAAACCCTACTAAGCGAGCCGCAGATAGCAGCTTTCTTTACTGATGAGTACCATTACTTCATCGAACGCGAGTTTGTAGACAGCAAGGGCAAATACTTCCGTCCTGATAGGATAGCCTATCACCCTACCACTCGCGAAGCCTACCTTATCGATTACAAAACAGGGCAGCCTAACCCTCAATACCACCAACAGCTATTGTACTATGCCCAAAACCTACAAACCATAGGTTGGCAAGTAAAAGGCAAATACTTAGTATATTTAGATGAGGGAACAGTAGTTAAGTGTTAAGCTACCCCCCCCAATATACCGAAGAACTTTGCACAGTAAAAGCACTAAACTTTTTACTGTGCAAAGTTCTAATTGTTTTTATAGATAAGTTTTTATACTCCCGAAATAATACACATATATAATCGACAAATATTTGTTAAAACGAAATAAATAGAAAAATACAACTATCAATTTTGTTGCATATACTATAAAAAATGTATAAGTGTCTTTTATTCAATGTGTTGATGATTTTTTTTGTGCTGTTTTCTTTATACTTCTCCCTGTTTTTTTGCTAAAAAATGATAGCTTTTGACTAGTTTTTGATAGTGCATTGCTTTCTTTTTCTCTACCTTTGCCACCGAAAATTAATCGCAAAAAACACCAATATGATGAGTAGAAAAATAAACAAACGCATTTTACTGTCGCTTTTACTCTGTAACTTTTCAGGAGCTCTTTTTTCCCAAGAAGTAATCGGAGTAGTGAAAGCAAAGGCCGATAACACTCCCATGATGGGGGTAACGGTGATGGTGAAAAACAAATCGGTAGGTGCTTCTACTGATTTTGATGGGAATTACACCCTTCATCCCGTCGCTGCCACTGATAGTTTGGTCTTTTCATATATAGGCTACAAAACCCAAACAGTAGCCGTGAAAGGGCGCAAGAACATAAGTGTAAGCTTAGAAGAAGAAGTCACTGCCTTAGAGGGCGTTACCGTATCAGTCGGTTATCGTACTGAACGTAAAACCGACCTTACCGGAGCAGTTTCGGTAGTAAAAGTAAACGAAATGATGTCTACTGCCGAAAATAACCCTATGAAAGCCCTTCAAGGTCGTGTAGCAGGTATGCAAGTAACCGATAACGGAGGCCCTGCAGGTAAGGCAACTATTCGCATTCGCGGTATCGGTACGCTCAATAACAACGACCCTCTTTATATTATTGATGGGGTGCCTACTCAAGGCGGTATGCACGAGTTAAATTCTAATGATATAGAGAGCATACAAGTGTTGCGCGATGCTTCGGCTGCCAGTATCTATGGGTCGCGTGCTGCTAATGGAGTTATCGTTATTACCACTAAAAAAGGTAAGAAAGGTGTGCTGAAAGTAGATTTTGACCATTATACTACCGTGTCGATGTTCCACTCTCGGATGAAAATGCTTAATTCTAACGAGTATGCACAAGTACTTTGGAAAGCAGCTGTTAATAGAGGAGGAAACCCTAACCAAAATCCTCTTGGTATTCATTATGATTATACTACCGATGCTAATGGGCATAGTACTCTCAACAATTTGTACTATCCGCGTGAGTATTTTGATAAAACAGGTAGCCCAATGTTGCCTTCTAATACCGATTGGTTCAAGGAAATCACTCGTATGGGGGTAACCGAATCGTACAACCTTTCAGTAACCAATGGTACAGAAAAAGGTAACTACTTCCTTTCTTTGGGCTACTACAACAATGATGGTTTGGTGAAAAATACTGACTTCTCTCGTCTTTCAGCTCGTATTAATACCGATTACAAGCTCTTTGGCGATGTGGTAACTATAGGCGAAAACTTCACTGTAAACCGCACTAGTGAGGTAGAACAACCTAACCAAATCACCGAATCGGCAATGATAGCAGTACCTTTTATTCCGGTGCGCACTACCGATGGCAAACACTGGGGAGGGCCTGTAAATGGTTTGCCCGACCGTCAGAATCCAGCACGCCTTGTAGCCGATAATAAAGATAACCGCTATAACTATTGGCGTATGTTTGGTAATGCCTTTATCAACATTCAGCCTATCAAAGGTTTAAATATACGTTCTAACTTCGGTTTGGATTACGGTAATTTCTACAAACGCGTGCTTAACCGTTCGTATGTTTCAGGATTTATGGAAGAAGGTAAAGAAAGAACTTTCTCTCAACTCGAGCAAGCTCATTGGACTAAATGGAACTGGGCAAACACAGCTACTTACGACTTTGAATTTGGCAAGAGTCGTTTTGAAACCTTAGTAGGTATGGAAATGTTCTCGCAAGAAGACCTCAATTTTGCTATCAAGGGTAATAATCTCGCTATAGAAACACCTGAATATATGTGGCCTACTTTGGCAACAGGAGGTGTGAGTGGTAGCGGTTCTTCTACTGGATATAAGTTGCTCTCTTTCTTCGGAAAAATCAACTATGCTTTTGATAATAAATACCTAGCTTCTGTAACCCTCCGCCGCGATGGCTCTTCACGTTTTGCTAAGGATAATCGTTGGGGTACTTTCCCTGCGTTCAACTTAGGTTGGCGTCTTTCTCAAGAATCTTTTATGGAGAAAACTCGCAACACAGTATCTGAACTTAAGTTGCGCTTTGGTTGGGGGCAAAATGGTAACCAAGATATCAATAACTACGCTATTTATGACATCTTCGACCCTTACTATGGGGTAACCGGCGACTTCATTTGGAACGGTATCTGGAAAACTTCTTACGATATTGAAGGTAAAGGCTCTGGGCAATTAGCTTCAGGGTTCCGCCGTACACGCCTCGGTAACAAAAACCTCAAATGGGAAACCACAACCCAAACTAACTTCGGTCTTGACTTCGGTTTCTTCAATAATAGCCTATATGGCTCTGCTGAATATTATATCAAAAACACTAAAGACATCTTGGTAGAACCTCCTTACGCAGGTATCAAAGGCGAAGGAGCTTACCAATGGATGAATGGTGCTGCAGTAGAGAACAAAGGTTTAGAAGTATCTGTAGGCTATCGCAATGAAACTAAAGCCGGACTTAAATATGACATCAATGCCAATATAGCAGCCAACAGAAATAAGATTACCGAACTTCCTACTTCTGTAATCAACTCTTACGGGGGCAATGGTAAATGGGATAATGGCTTAGGTCGCCCTATAGGTTCTAATGCCTTCTATGGCTATGTAGCCGATGGTATCTTCAAAACTCAAGAAGAGGTGAATCAGCACCCACAACAGAATGGTAAAGGTATTGGTCGTATTCGTTACCGCGATTTGAACAACGATGGTGTAGTAAATGAAGACGACCGCACTTGGATAGGCAATCCACAACCCGATTTCATCTATGGTCTTAACTTCTATTTAGAGTACAAAAACTTTGATTTTACAGTCTTCTTCCAAGGAGTACATAATGTAGATGTAGTCTCTAACGTAAAACGCCACACCGATTTCTGGAGTGTACAAGATACCTATGGTAACAAAGGTCGCCGTTTGCTCGATGCTTTCGACCCCGTTACTAATCCAGACTCTGATATACCAAGTGTATCAAGCGTAGATGATAATAACGAAGGGCGTATGTCTACTTACTATGTAGAAAACGGTTCATACCTCAAACTCCGCAATGTACAATTAGGTTATACTTTGCCTAAAGAACTATCTGAAAGAATAAAACTCAGCAAGTTGCGCTTGTATGTAAGCGGACAAAACCTCCTTACTATCAAGAGCAAGTCATTTACTGGTAAAGACCCTGAAAACCCTAATTACGGCTATCCTATTCCTATTACTTTCACAATGGGGCTTAATGCTAGCTTCTAGTACTAATACCTAAATCTAAATAATTAACAAATGAAAAAGATAATATATACCACCGCGATATGTGCAGCACTCTTTACAACAAGCTGCAGTTTTTTAGACGATAATCCTCAAGGGATTATGAGCGATAAAGAGGCTATATCTAAAGCTGATGAGCTCGCTATCGCTGCCTATGCCTCTTTAGGTAATGACCATTATGATTCGCCTTTTAGCCTTTGGATTTACGGCAATGTGCGTGCTGATGATGCCTATAAAGGAGGACAAGACGTGAGCGACATTCAGGTGTTCCATTTCTACGAAACAGCTCAAAATATCGACCCTACTTATGCCGAGCCCGATAAGTTTTGGTTTATGTGCTACCAAGCCATTTCGCGTACTAATATTGCTTTGCGTGCTTTGCAACAGGCCTCTGATAACGATGTGCCTAACCGCCAATCTCGTATAGGCGAAATGTACTTCTTGCGTGGGCACTTCTACTTCCAGCTAAAAATAATCTTTGGACATATTCCGTTTGTAGATGAAAATACAGCTGATAGTGCTTACGAAACCACCCCTAACACCTTGCCTAACGATGAGCAGTGGCAAAAAATAGCCTCTGACTTCAAAAAAGCATATGACCTATTGCCTGTTGCTCAGTCTCAAAAAGGAAGAGCTACCAAAGCTGCAGCTGCTGCTTACCTTGCTAAAACCTATTTGTATAAAGCCTATCGCCAAAGCGATAACAATAGTCTGACTAATATTAATAGCCAAGACTTACAAGAAGTCCTTACTTATACCAATGAGGTTTTAGGTTCTGCTTATGGTTTAGAAGATGATTTTGCTTTCAACTTCCTCCCAGGCAGCTACGAAAATGGTAAAGAATCACTCTTTGCTGTGCAATACTCAGTAGATGATGGCACTCAATACGGAAGCCTCAACTGGGGTGATGTACTCTCTGTACCTCAAAAGTTAGGCTGCTGCGACTTCCATAAGCCTAGTCAGAACTTGGTGAACGCATTCAAAACCGTAAATGGATTGCCCGATTTTGATAACTTCAATAACAACGATTACAACGCCGCTACCGATAAAACCGACCCTCGTTTGTTCCATACGGTTGCCTTACCTGGTTTGCCTTATAAGTACAATACAGAATTGATTTACAAAAACGACTGGAACCGCAATAGCAATGTATACGGCTTCTATGCTTCCCTCAAAGAAAACGTAGACCCTTCTTGCTCTTGCTTCCGCAATATCAACCCATTCCGTGGTAACTCCAAGAACCGTATCGTGTTGCGCTATGCCGATGTGCTCTTAATGCGTGCCGAAGCCCTTATCGAGCTCAATCGTAGCAACGAAGCCCTTGCTCTTATCAACCAAGTGCGCCAACGTGCTAAACAGAGTATGTCAATGATTCCTTATGCCACCAATACCGATATAGCTTTATACCAAGATGGCGTAAACATCACTTGGAATCAAGAAAACGCCCGCAAAGCACTTCGTTGGGAACGCCGTTTAGAGTTCGCAATGGAAGGCAGCCGCTTCTTCGACCTTGTGCGTTGGGGTATTGCCGACCAAGTGCTCAACGACTATTTCGCTAAGGAAAAAATACGTCGCCCTGCTATATACAGCAATGCGCACTTCACCAAAAACAAGAATGAGTACATCCCTATTCCACAAAACCAAATAGGGTACGTTAAAGGTATTTACAAACAAAATGCAGGATTCTAATATGAAAACAACAGTATACAAATTCGCCCTTATA
>NZ_KN389986.1:15237-47330 GCF_000213295.2 Capnocytophaga sp. oral taxon 329 str. F0087 | reverse complement strand
AGAGGAAGCTCCTAGCTTAGGCAAACCTGTGTTGGTAATGCGTGATACTACTGAGCGTCCTGAAGCGGTAAGTGCAGGTACAGTTATCTTGGTAGGTACTGATGAGCAAAAAATAGTAGATGAATGTGAACAACTACTTAACAACCAAGAAAAATACTCAAAAATGAGTGCTTTACATAACCCTTATGGTGATGGTAAGGCTTGCGAACGAATAGTTGAATTTTTTAAGAAAAAGAAATGAAATCAATATTATACTTAATGCATATCCCTTGGCAATGGATTAAACAACGCCCTCATTTTATTGCGGAATATTTATCAGAATATTTTCAAATAGATGTTCTTTACAAGATTCCTTTAAATGTACATAAAAAGAATTTAATAAATAAAGAAGAATATATCCCTAACATAAAACCTTTCTTTCAATTTCCTTTTAAAAGATTCAAGTTTCTAAAAAGATTTGACTTTCTTAATAAATTATTTTTTAGATTTTCTATTTCTCAAAAAAAGATCAATTCTTATGATTATATTTGGATAACAAGTATTTCTCTATATCCAATGATTTCTCATCTAATAACAGATAGAACAAAAATTATTTGGGACTGTATGGATGATGAATTAGAATTTAAATCTTTTAAAGATAATAAAATTCTATTAAATTCTTTTTTGAATATAGAAAAAGAATTAATAGGAAGAGCTGATATTATCATCTGTTCAAGCAATTATCTTTCTCAAAAAATACAAAGTAGAACATCAGTTTTTAGAGAGATTTTTGTAATAAATAATGCAATTGAAATACCAAAAATTAATGTTAGCTTAAAAAATACAGTAGAAATTCCTAAATTAAACCTTATAAGAGAAATAAGTAATATCTTTATGTATATTGGTGCTATATCAGAATGGTTTGATTTTAAAATCTTATTTAAAATGTTAGAAGAAAATAGCGATATTAACATTGTTCTTATAGGACCTAATGATATAGAGATTCCTAAACATAATAGAATAATACATTTAGGAACAATAAAAAGAGACTATATTTTTGATTTTATGAGGTATGCTAAAGCTTTAATAATGCCTTTTAAAGTTAATGAACTTATTAAATCTGTAAACCCAGTGAAAATATATGAATACATTTGGATGGGATTACCTGTGATCGCTCCTCATTATGGTGAGACAGAAAAATTCTCAGATTATATATACTTATACAACAATCCAGATGATTTTATTAATATATCAAAAAGTATAGAGAAGAATCAAATTACTATAAAAAAAACAAAGGAAGAAAATAGACTTTTTGCAGAATCAAACCAATGGAAAAATCGATGTCAAGAGATATTGAAAATATTAGCTCTATAAAGAAAATAATATTTTTTATATTATTTTTATTATATTCTTTTCTGCCTGGTATATACAAGATCTTAGGGAATCAAATGATAATGTTATTTTCTATCCCTATTGTTTTGATATTATTATATCTTACAAGAAAATCTTATAAACCTTTAAAAATTGATGTCGTTTTTATCATTTTTTTTTGTTATGTTATTTTGCAATCAATTTTATGGATGTGTTCTCCTTGGGTAAATAGGATAGGAATTTTGATGGGAATGTATCTAAATATATTTCCAATGTTAGGTTTTTTTATTTCTAGAGGAATAGAATTTAAAGTTTTTAAAAGTATTATTTTAAACATAGTCCTAATACATTGTATATTAGGTATTATACTATATCCTTTTTTTAGAATTGTAGATGCTGGTTCACCTTTAGTTAAATCTTTAACAGAAGGTGTAGCTTATGGTAGGATGTCAGGAATATCAGGTTCTCTGATCTTTGGGAACTTAATTATGATTGGTTTTATAATGAGTTTTTTTACAAAAAAAATGTTTTTACCATTAATAACTTTTTGTCTGTTATTTAACGCTCAAAGAAGTGCTTGGTTAGCAGCAGCATCTTCTATTCTAATATATCTTCTTTATCTATTAAAGAATCTAAGAATCAAAAAAATTTTAACTTATACCATTTTTATTCTTGTATTTGTAATAATAGGAATATCTTTAATATCAAACTATATTAATTTTGATATTGATTTTATGTTGTCACGCCTTGACTCTGTAGGTAATGCATCTTCTGAAAGGCAAGATCAATGGGTATCTGGTTTGAAGAACTTTATTTCATACCCCTTAGGAACAGGTGTTGGACAAGTAGGACACGTGGCAGCTCGATTTGAGGGAGCTTCTAGCATTTATAATATAGTCCCTGATGGTGATTATTTTAGAATACTTTCAGAATATGGAATGATTGGAGGCTTATTTTATATGTTTGTAATTTTATCCGTTTTTTTATCATTTATATTTATTAAAAAAATGGATAAAATAGTTGTTTTGGCATTAATAACAGGGTATCTTATTCAGATGGTAGGATCAAATATTTCTGAATTTTACTTTACTAATTTTGTTTATTGGTTTATATTTGGCTATTATTTTTATTTTTTGAATGATAACTATAAATTTAAAATATGATTTCGGTTTGTATAGCAACATATAATGGTGAAAAATATATAAAAGAACAATTACAATCTATATTACAACAACTCTCTGAAGGAGATGAAATTATTATCTCAGATGATGGGAGTACTGATAATACCATTAAAATAATAAAAGATTTAAACGATAATAGGATAAGAATATTACAACATATAAAAAAGTACTATAAGGGATTTAGTTCATCACACCAATATTCTTCTTCAAATTTTGAGAATGCTATAAAAGAGGCAAAAGGAGAATATATCTTTTTGTCTGATCAAGATGATATATGGTATACCTATAAAGTAAAAAAAACATTAGAAATATTATCAGATAAGAATATCTATCTAGTTATGTCTAATTACTCTTTAATTAATACAGAAGGTATTCTAATTAAAAAAAAGATGTTTGAGAAAAACCCAATTAGTAATAGTAATCTTATAAATTTAATTAAGACTCCTTTTCATGGCTGTTGTATAACCTTTAAGAAAAATATACTGAAAAATGTACTACCTTTCCCCTCAAATTTAGTTTTACATGATAATTGGATAGGATTTTTAGCTAAAGGACATATAAAATACATTGAAGAACCTTTAGTTTTATATAGAAGGCATGATAAAAATGTTTCGGCTCAAAAAGGGGAAAGTAAAAATCCTTTGTGGTACAAAATTTACTATCGTATAGTTTTTTATATGCAATACATTAGGAGATCTTTTAAGAATATTATATGAATTTTTCTGTACTTATATCACTATATCACAAAGAAAAACCACAATTTCTAAGAGAATGCTTAGAGAGTTTAAAAAATCAAACGCTTTCAGCTACAGAGATTATAATGGTTTTTGATGGAGCTATTTCCTCTGAGTTGGAGGAAGTGGTAAGACAATTTATTACTATTCTACCTATTAAAATTATTAGACTACCACAAAATGTAGGATTAGGAAAGGCTCTCAATGAGGGGTTAAAATATTGTTCCTATAATTGGGTATTTCGTATGGATACTGATGATATCTGTTTGCCTGAACGTTTTGCAAAACAGCTTGCTTTTATATCAGAATTTCCTAAAGTTGTACTTTTTAGTGCACATATTGCTGAGTTTATAGAAGATAAGGCACTCATATCAACCTATAGAAGAGTGCCTATTGGTAATAAAAATATTAAAAAGTATGCACTTTCAAGAAGTCCATTTAATCATATGGTAGTTGCTTTTCGCAAAGATATTATAGAAGAAGTAGGGGGATATCAACATCATCTTTTTTTAGAAGATTATAATCTATGGTTACGAGTTATAGCTAAAGATTATGAAGTAGGAAATATAGATGAAGTACTACTTTTAGCACGGACAGGAGATGGTATGTTATCACGTAGGAGAGGGAGACAGTATATCAAAGGAGAATGGAAACTTTTTAAATTGAAAAAAAAGTTAAAGCTACAAGGTATATTTTTAGGTTTTCTTACTTTTTTGTTGCGTGTAATTCCAAGAATGCTACCAACTATGGCCTTAAAGATGATATATAAGATATTAAGAAAAAAATAATATAAAAGTTTTTAGTATATTGTTAATCAATATTTTATGAATGCTTTTGAATATTTCCTTAGTAAAAAATATATATTTCAAAAAACTAATTACTACCTTTGCACCCATTAAACCTAATTATAAACATTCAAAATGAGTTAACTAATGTCTAAAAACATTTTAAAAAACAGAAGATTCTATCAGAAAAATGTATTAAAAGGAGAAGAATACTTACAAAAAGAGAAAAGGGGTATAGATAATGTATTGTTGCTTCCTATCACAGTGGTCTCTTCTGTATTCTATTATGTAGCTCATACTACTGTTAGTATACCTTTATTTGCAACAGCAGTAGCCCTATTTTGTACATTCTATTATATAATTGTAAGATTGGGGATGAATCTGCGCATGCAAAGGTATTTAGCAAAAACCGTAGAGGGCTATCATTTTCGTTGGTATGAGTTATGGCATATACGTTGGAATGACAAAGCTCTTGTTTCAGCTTGGCATAAGAAACTTATAGAGATGGCTAAAGAAGAAGCTCTTACAGATACTCAGATAGTACAAATTATAGAAAATCAACGCCTTGGGAATCGTAAGAGGGTTTCATATGCTTGGCTTATAATAGTTATAGGTTTCTCGATATTACTTTCTATACTCTTTGTTTCAATAAGAACAAACTATAAAATAGCAGAGCTTCAACAATATAGAAGGAGGTATAATTTAGAAAAGACTTACTCTGTTACAACTAAGAAACAGATTATACTTCGATCATTTTTTATAAAATTTGTTAGACAACATAAATGAAACAAAAGATATTTTTAACTGGTGGAACCGGAATGGTAGGTAGTAATATACGCGAACATAAAGCAAGTGAGCAGTATATTATATTATCTCCTACAAGTGCAGAGTTAGATTTAACACATTTTGATAGTGTAAATAGCTTTTTAAAACAGCATAAGCCAGATATCATTATACATTCTGCAGGATTAGTAGGAGGTATCCAAGCCAACATAAAGAACCCTGTAGATTTTTTAGTTAAAAATTTGCAGATGGGGCTGAATGTTATTTTAGCAGCTCAGCAGAATAATGTAAAAAAGCTACTTAATTTAGCAAGTTCTTGTATGTATCCACGTGATATGGAAATAGGGCTTACAGAAGATATGATACTGAAAGGTGAGTTAGAACCTACCAATGAGGGGTATGCTTTGGCTAAAGTAGTGGCAACTAGGCTATGTGAGTATATGAATAGAGAGGATGAAAAGTGGCAATATAAGAGTGCTATCCCTTGTAATCTTTATGGCAAATATGATAAATTTGACCCTAAACATTCGCATATGGTACCTGCTGTTATTAGAAAAATATACGAGGCAAAAGAAAATAATATTAATGAGGTAGAGATTTGGGGTGATGGACTTTCGCGAAGAGAGTTTATGTATGCTGGCGACTTAGCTGATTTTGTATATTATGCCTTAGATCACTTTGATAAAATGCCTCAAAACCTAAATGTAGGATTAGGCAGAGATTATACTATTAATGAATATTATCAAGTGATAGCAAAAGTGATAGGCTATGAGGGTACTTTTACCCACGACTTGTCTAAACCTATGGGAATGAAAAAGAAAATGATAGATAATACACAGCTTATAGCTTTTGGTTGGCAACCTAAAACATCGTTAGAAGAAGGTATCAAACAAACATTAGAATATTTTAAAAATACAATTTTATGATAAAATATCCATTGGCATCCTCTACGTGGGATGAAAAAGAAATTGAAGCAATTAATAGTGTGATCGCAAAAGATATGTATACAATGGGCGAGGGAGTAAAGCAATTTGAAGAAGATTTTTCAAAATTCTTTGGCTCAAAGTACAGCGTAATGGTAAACTCAGGTTCTTCAGCCAACTTGATAGCTGTGGCAGCTCTTTTCTATACTAAAGAACCTAAGTTAAAACGTGGAGATGAAGTGATTGTTCCGGCAGTTTCTTGGTCTACTACTTTTTACCCTTTATATCAATACGGTCTAAAACTTAAGTTTATAGATGTGGATTTACAAACTTTAAACTTTGATTTAGAGCAACTTAAAGCGGCTATTACAGATAAAACTAAAATGATTTTAGCGGTGAATTTATTAGGAAACCCTAATGACTTTGACGCTATTAAAGAAATAATAGGCGATAGAGACATATTGCTTATGGAAGACAATTGCGAATCTATGGGAGCTAAATATAAAGGTAAATATACCGGTACTTTTGGTATAATGGGTACCTTTTCAACTTTTTACTCTCACCATATGGCTACTATGGAAGGAGGAGTGGTTTGTACTGATGATGAGGAATTGTACCATATTTTAGTATGCTTAAGAGCTCACGGTTGGACACGCCATCTTCCTAAGGAGAATAAAATCTCTAATAAAAGTGACAATTGGTTTGAAGAGTCTTTCCGTTTCTTATTACCAGGCTACAATGTGCGCCCCGTAGAGATGAGCGGTGTAATAGGGATTGAGCAACTAAAAAAATTACCAACATTCTTAGAGCAACGTCGAAAAAATGCTGAGCTATTTGTGTCGCTATTTAAAGATAGTAAGACTTTCTATATACAGAAAAATGTAGATGATAGCAGTTGGTTTGGTTTCAGTTTAATTATTAAGCCAGAATCTAAGGTAGATAGGAAAGATGTGGTTAAAAAATTAGAAGAAAACGGCATTGATTGCCGCCCTATTGTTACTGGTGACTTTACTAAAAATGAGGTGTTGAAATACTTTGATTATGAAATTTTTGGTCAAGTAAGAAATGCAAACTATTTAGATGCAAAGGGCTTATTTGTAGGAAATCACCAAATAGACTTGACTCAAGAGATAAAACATTTGTATAACGTTTTAAAAGAATTTTAACATTATGAAGAAGAAAGCTCTTATTACAGGGATTACAGGTCAAGATGGTGCTTATTTAGCAGAATATCTTCTAAAAAAAGGGTATGAGGTACACGGTATGAAGCGCCGTTCTTCATTGTTTAACACCGATCGTATCGATCACCTTTACCAAGACCCTCACGCAGAGAATCTAAATTTAATCTTGCATTATGGTGACCTTACTGATAGTATGAATATCACCCGCCTTATCCAAGAGGTACAGCCTGATGAGATTTACAATCTTGCTGCGATGAGTCACGTACACGTGAGTTTTCAAACACCCGAATACGTAGGTAATGCTGATGGATTGGGTACTCTTCGTATTCTTGAGGCGGTACGTTTATTGGGGCTTACTGATAAAACTCGTATTTATCAGGCCTCTACTTCAGAACTTTATGGTTTAGTACAGCAAGTGCCTCAGAGTGAAAAGACCCCTTTCTATCCACGTTCGCCTTATGCTGTAGCTAAACTTTATGCTTATTGGATTACAGTGAATTATCGTGAAGCTTATAAAATGCACGCCTCTAATGGTATCTTATTCAACCACGAATCGCCTATACGTGGCGAGACTTTCGTAACTAGAAAGATAACTCGTGCTCTCAGTAGAGTAGCTTTAGGTATGCAAGACAAGTTTTATATGGGTAACTTAAGTTCGCAACGCGATTGGGGGCATGCTAAAGATTATATCAAGGCGATGTACCTCATTTTGCAACAAGACACCCCTAGCGATTATGTTATAGCTACAGGTATCACTACTGCTATCCGCGATTTTATCAAAATGGCAGGACAAGAAATCGGTCTGACTATTGACTTTAAAGGTAAAGGTGTAGATGAAAAAGGTTATATAGCAGCGATAGACAAGGCTATTTTTGCTGAAAAAGTAGGTGAAAAGTACCTTCCTGCTATAGAAGCTAAAGTAACTAATAAGGATGAAATAGTAGTGGTAGACCCACAATACTTCCGTCCTACAGAGGTAGATTTGCTTATTGGTGACCCTACTAAGTCGCAAACAGTTTTGGGTTGGAAACCTGAATATGACCTAAAAGCCCTTATTGAAGATATGATGCGTTCTGATATTAAGCTTTTCAAGCGCGATGCCTACCTAAAAGAAGGAGGGTTTAAAGTGATGAACTATTTTGAATAACAGACAATTTTCTTTCTATAACAAAATTATAAACTGATGAGGCTCACGGCTTCATCAGTTTTTTTTAACATTTTATTTTGGTGGTTTATTATTATTTATATACCTTTGCTACATAAATTAAGAAATTAACCTCATAGTGTTATGTTAAAGAAATTGTATTTTTATGTGCTTTTATTGTGCTCTATTACTGCTTTTTCTCAGGTGAAAGTTGAAGGAACAGTAATTGATGAGATAACTAAAAAGCCTTTACAGGGTGTGAAAGTACGTGTGAACTCCCCTCGCCGTTATGCTGAAACTGATAGCAAAGGTAGGTATGTGTTGCAACTTCCACAGGGCGACTTTCTCCTTTTCTTCTCGCTTAATGGCTATACTACCCGCGAAGAGGTAGTAATGATTGAAAAAGAGCGCCGTCAGCTTCTCGACCCCTACGCCCTTTCGCCTGACTATGCTCAAGAAGCAGAGCAGTTAGCGGTTATTTCAGAAAACGAACTTGAAGATGACGAGAGCCAAGCCGATGCTATGTCAGGACTCTTGCAGAGTTCGCAAGATGTCTTTATGCGCCGTGCTGCTTTTGATTTTAGTTCGGTTTTCTTCAAACCACGTGGCTATGATTCTAAAGATGTGAGTGTGCTTATCAATGGTATTCCGATGAACCGGTTAGAAAACGGACGAGCTCAGTGGGCTAACTGGGGCGGACTTAATGATATTACTCGCAATCAAGAACTCTCTAATGGCATTGCTAAATCTGACTATACCTTTGGCGGACTTGCAGGCTCTACCTACATTCATATACGTCCGTCTCTCAACCGATCTGGGTTGCGCTTTTCTTCTTCACTAAGCAACCGTAGCTATGTAGGTAGGCTAATGGCTACTTATAGTTCTGGGCTACAGCGCAATGGCTTAGCTTACACCCTTTCAGCTTCTCGTCGTTGGGCAGCTAATGGTAGCTGGGTCGATGGTACTCTTTATAATGCCTATGCTTTCTCCGGAGCGATTGAATACCAACTTAATAACTATCACAACTTCAACTTAGTAGGGATGTTTTCTCCTATTAAAAGAGGGAAAACTTCCCCTCTTACACGCGAGGCAATCGACCTAATGGGCTATCGCTACAATCCTTATTGGGGCGACCAGCAAGGCGATAAAAGAAACTCTCGCAACCGTATTATCTCCGAACCTATTTTTGTGCTTTCGTATAACTATCAGAAGGACGATACGCGCCTAAATGTAGACTTAGGCTATCAGTTTGGCGAGATAGGCAATACCCGTATCAGTTATGGTAATGCACAGAACCCAGAGCCTAATTACTACAAGAAGATGCCTAGCTATTATCTAAATCAACAACCTTCTGATGAGGCAATGGCAGAGCTCCAAAAGAATTATTTTTTGAACAATTCTCAGCTGAATTGGGCTGACCTATACGCTGCCAATCGCAATGCTACCGATGGGCGTAGTGCTTTCATCGTAAGCAATGATGTAAACCGCGAGCGTACCTTTACTACTAATGTAAACTTTTCTACCCCTGTGTATGAGAATATTAAGAGTACCTCAGGCTTAGTGTACCGCAGAATAACTTCTGACAACTACGCTTTAGTAGACGATTTATTAGGTGGTAACTATTTTATGAACTACGATTATTTCGAAAGTCAGCCCTATAACAGTCTCGAGGCTGATAGAAAGAAGCAGCAAGGCGACAAGTGGAACTACTCTTATGCGCTTAATAGCAACGTAGTAGAAGCCTTTAGTCAGCTTGAGTTTACCTTCAAAAAAGCAGAAGTCTTTGTAGCGGCTCGTTATCATTATACTGATGTTCAGCGCGAAGGCAATTTCTACTACCCTGTATATCCTGATTCGTATGGCAAAGGTGCCCTACAAGTGCAAAAAGGTATGAGCACTAAGGCAGGATTTACGTATGCTATTACCGGCAGACACTTATTGCAGTTTAATACCGCTTACTTCAATACACCTCAGTCAGTACGCAATATTTTCGTAAACGTACGCAATTCTAACCGACTATTGCCTAATATAAAGAATGAGGTAGCTTATACTGCCGATGCCAACTATATTTTGCGTTTGCCTTACCTCAAATCTCGCCTTACAGGATATATTACCGAGATAGAAAATACCTCAGAAACCAACTTCTTCTACACCGAAACAGCTCTTACTGATGAGATAAGCAACGGTTTTGTAGCCCAAACAATTGATGGCATAAAGAAACGTCATTTTGGTTTAGAATGGGGGGCTGAAGCGCAATTACTTCCTACCCTCAAACTTTCAGCAGCTGTTGCTTTAGGGCAATACACTTATGTTAATAATCCAAAATTATATATTTCGTCTGATGATATTCCTCAGGGAATTGCTTATGATGAGGTGAAATTGAAGAATTACCACGTACCAAGTGGCCCTCAGCAAGCATATTCAGTAGGGTTAGAGTACCGCAGCAATAACTATTGGTGGGTAAGTGCCACAACCAATCTATTGGCTAAAAACTATATATCGCTTTCGGCGCTCAATCGCACCTCACAGTTCTTCATCGACCCCAATACCCGTCAGTCATTTACCAATATCGACTACGATAAGGCTCGACAACTCCTCAAACAAGAGCGTTTAGACGATGTTTTCTTAGTGAATTTAGTAGGAGGAAAGTCTTGGCGTGTTAAGAAGGTGTATATTAGTGCGATGCTAAGCATTAACAACCTATTCGATACCCAATTCTTGTCTGGTGGCTTTGAGCAATCGCGTACCGCTAACTATGGCAAAATGTTGCAAGACAACGCTCACGGGGTTCCTTCATTCGGCAACCGCTATTTTGTAGGATACGGCCGTACCTATATGGCAAACTTAGCTATCAGTCTCTAAATAATTAATGTATTAAAAAAATCGAACAATATGAAACTAAATGTATTAAAAAACACAGCTATAGCGTTTATTTCGCTATGTACTGTAATGTCGTGCGTAAAAGACGATGATTACGAATTGCCCGACAACAAGAAAGTGCTACCAGCCTTTGCTGGCAAGGTAGTGAGCTTTTCTGATGTTGCCAGTAGAACTACCGCTACTATAAAAACTTACAGTGCCGATGAAGCTATCGAAGGATATGTAATTTCAAGTGATGAAGGAGGTAATTTCTACAAGAAAATCTACATCCAAAACGAAGATAAAACCCAAGCCCTTTCAGTAGCACTCGATAAGAGCGGTATCTACACCGAATTCCCTATTGGCGCTAAGGTGCAACTTCGCCTCAAAGGACTTACTACTCAGCTTAATAATGCCATTACTGAAGTAGGTTATAAGATTTATAAAAACGAAAAATCAGGTCGCGAGAGTGTAGGTTCTATGGCCGAAGCTATTTACAAAACCCATCTATACGATATGGGTGGAGAGCGTAAAACCCTTGCTTCGCTTGCTAAAGAAGTTACCTCTATAGACGCAGTTAAAAATAATGCTAATGCAGGACAGCTTATCACCCTCAAAGGCGTACATTTCCCTAATGAAGTAGTTGGCAAAACGATGTACGACAAAAACAAAGATTTAGGAGGGGCTACTAACTACAAACTTACCGATGCCAATGGTAAGACCATAGACTTCAGAACCAGCAGTTATGCTAAGTTCAAAGACGAAAAAGTCCCTGCAGGAACTCTTGATATTACAGGGGTACTATCTAAATTCAATACCTCTTGGCAGTTTATGGTAAGCAATTATGCTGATATCAAAGTAGTAAGTAGTGCTACCACCACCTCTACCCAAACAAGTACTCAAACAGCTACCGTAGTAGCTCTCGATGCCGCTACTGCAACCGTAGCCGACTATGTAGTGGGCAAACGCGTTAAGCTACACGGCATAATAACCGTTAAGAGTAACCGTACTTACATTACATTCAAAGATGGTACTGAAATACAAGTCTATGCTCCTCGCGAAGTTACGCTCTCTCAAGCAGCTAAAGACAAATTGTTGATGGCAGGCTATGAAATAGCTGTAACCGGAGTATTTACCGATTACCCACTCAAAAACGGCACTGTGGTAAAAGAAATTATATATAGCAAAGAGAGCGATATAGAGTTTATCAAAGCACCCGCTACAGTCCCTCAGATTACCACCCTCGATGCCACTACTGCAACCGTAGCCGACTTTGAGGCTAATAAAGACAAAAGAGTACTTCTAAAAGGTACGCTTACACCAGAAGCAAAAAATACCTATATACACCTTTCTGATAACACTAAAATACAAGTGTTTATAGTGTCTAGCGTATATAAGAAACTATCAGCTGAAGCAAAAAATAAACTTAAAACAGCGGGACAAAAAATAGAAGTAAAGGGTACTTTTGACGTTTATAATGGCAGTAAACAGATAAAATGCGAAGATGCTAATGATTTAGTATTCAAGAATTAGAACTTTTACTTTTACCTTATAGCTTTTATTAAAAGAGGCTACCCTTTTTCGGATAGCCTCTTTTTTTGTCTCTTTACTTCAGATATACGAAGGATACAGGAAGACCGAAGGATCACTAGACGATTACCGAACAATCACCAAAAAATAAACATCTAAAAATCCTTCTCAAACCTCCTAATCCTCCCTGCCTTCTCAATCTTCTCAGCCTTCCCAACCCTCCCAGAAAAAAACAACAATAATTCCAACCTTTTAAAAAACATTTCGTTTATATAAACGAAAATTAAGATTAACAAAACCAATGAAAAAAATTATCCTATCACTGCTATTAGCAGTAACCGCCAGTGCCTTTGCGCAATCTTCTTTCAAAGGCACCCTTGTAAGCACTGACCAAAAACCAATAAGTGCTGCCAATATCATTCTTATTACCCTCCCCGATTCTACTCTTGTCAAAGGGGCTATCTCCGATGTTAAAGGCGTTTTTGAATTGCCTAACACGGCAGAGAATAAGAAAATCATTATTAAAATCACCCATTTGGAGTACGAGCCAAAGATACTTACCCCCTCACAATCGCAGTTGGGAATTATAGAGCTCACCCCTGCTACCAATCAGTTAGGCGAGGTAGTACTAACCGCCCGCCGACCAATTATCGAGCAGAAAGGCACGCGCATCAGCACCAATGTAGCACAATCATCTTTGCAAAAGATGCCCCGTGCCGAGATGCTCATCAACTTCCTACCTGGGGTAAGCACCTCGTATACCGGCGGAGGCTTTGAGGTCTTTGGCAAGGGCAACCCTATTTTTTATATCAATAACCGCCGTGTGCGCAACCTCGATGAGGTCTACCACCTTGCCCCTAAAGATATCGAAAGCATAGAACTCGAAACCCAACCGGGTGCCGAGCACGACAATACCGTAGGAGCCGTGATATATATTAAATTGAAGAAAAAACAAGGCGATGGACTTAGTGGTTCTGTCGAAAATGAAGAATATTTCCGCAAAAAAGGGCTAAATAATAACAATTGGGTAAGTATGAACTACCGCACTGGCAACACCGATATTTTTGCCAATATTGATACTTATCATAACTTCGGAAATCACTACTACCGCACCAAAGACCTACAAGTCTTTACCACCCCTAACCAATGGCGCGTTACTACTGATGAAGATAGTAATAACAACGATAAAAATGCTGAAGTGAAAGTGGGATTTGCCCACGATTTCTCTGACAAACACGCTATAGGAGCCAGTGTGCAAGGGGGTATATCGCCATATGCAGGGCACGCCTATACTGACCAACAAACAGAAACCTATCGCAATAACACCCTTATTGCCAAAGGACTCAATAAATATGACCAAATAAACCAAAACAAGAACCTCAATGCCAATGCTTACTACGAAGGCAAACTTACCTCTAAGCTAAAACTCCAAACCGATGTAGATTATATAGGGCAACGCTCAGGCAATACTTCTAATATCGCTGAGCACAACCTCCTTACTTCATCGTTGCGCCACGTGCGTACTCACCAAGATGCTGCTTCTGACTGGTGGGGACTCAAGGCAACTTTCTTACAACAGTTAGGCAAAGGAACTCTCAACTATGGGGCTGAACTTGGCAATTTGCACCGTACCGAATACTACCAAGACAATGTGCTTACCACTTCTGATATCAAGAATACTGAGAGTCGTTCAGCAGGATTTGTTAGTTTCTCATATCCTTTCGGGAAAGTAAGCCTAAAGCTCGGCACACGCTACGAGTACGCCGATTTTGGGTATTACGAAAACGGACAGAAAAGCAATGTAAAGAGCCAAACCTACCGCGATTGGTTGCCTAATGTATCAGTAGCTTTCCCTTGGGATAAAACCCAACTCACCTTTAGCTATACCCGCAAGATACGTCGTCCTGCGTTCTATGAACTCAGCGATTATAGTGCCTATAGTGCCCCTTTCTTATACAATAGAGGGAACCCCTTTGTGGTTCCTCAGCTTACTGATGAGTGGAATGCACTGGCTACCTACGGACCTCTTTCGGCTGCCGTGATATACAGTCATTTTCACAAGGCCATTCACGATGATTATGGGCTTTCAGCTACTGACCCCAATGTGATAGAGAAAACCCTTCGCAACTACGCTGATTATAATACACTTAGATGTGTGCTCAACGCTCAAACTCAGATAGGCAAGTGGATGCCTAAACTTACGTTTACGTATCTCAAACCTTTTGTAAGCGGAGTACTACCTACTAATGAGTCTTCTTTTTCTGTAGAAATGATGAATCAAATAGCACTAAGCGACAACTGGATGGTATTAGCCTTATTCAACTACGCCAGCAAGGGCACTGTTAGAGAGTATTATATGAACGAACCGCGCAGTGGGGTACACTTAGTTGTAGCGCGTATGTTTTTCAACCAATCGCTTACCGTATATGGAGGTGTAATGGACGCTTTCAACCAGTTAAACAACCATACGGAGTTCCGCAACCCTTATGTAGTGAGTCGTGCTACTAACAACTACAGCAACTACAGTATCAAAATAGGGATAAGCTATAATTTCAACGCTACCCAAAGCAAGTATAAAGGACAAAACGCTTCGGAAGAAGAAAGAAGCCGTATGTAGCAGCTACTATTAAATAACAAAAGGGCTTTGACAGTATTACCTGCCAAAGCCTCTTTTTGTTGTCAGAAAATCTACTCTTTTTTAAATGTTAAAAGCTCTTGTCCTTGTGCATCTAAGAGCACTAATTGTTTTTGTGTTACACGGTAAGCTTTTACCTTTTGTATTTCAGCGTGAAATAAGTCGGGTTGCTCCATATTTTCGCATAACATTAGAGAGGTTGCCAAGTCACTTAAAATAAGCTCCTTGTCCGTAGCTTTTTCAATCATACCCATAAAGGTATTGCAGCCGTCATTGCCATTTACCTTTTTGTCCTTTAGGTTTAGTTGTAATACGACACCCGTAGCAGCGGGTTTGCCATCAATATGGGTTAGCTGCCAACTGCCTTCTAAGGCTTCTGGAGAGGAACTGCTGCAAGCGCTAAGTGTAGCTACTACGGCGCTCCACAATAATAGTTTAATCTTTTTCATTGGTATAACGTTTTTATTTGTTTTCTATACTCTTTAAAAATATCCGCCTTTTTTGCGGTCTTCCATAGCGGCTTCTGTTACTTTGTCGTCTATACGGGTTTCGCCACGCTCTGAAATGCGAGAGGCTGTGATTTCGGAAACCACCTCTTGTAGGGTAGCCGCATTGCTCTCAACAGCCGCTGTACAGGTCATATCGCCTACCGTACGATAGCGCACGCGCTTGGTAAGGATAGTATCACTCTCATCTATTTGTATAAAAGGGGATACCGCTATCAGTCTGCCTTCGTGCTCAATAACCTCGCGGTCGTGGGCAAAATAGATAGAAGGAAGTTCGATATTTTCCTGCTCGATATAGCTCCATACGTCCAACTCCGTCCAGTTAGAGATAGGGAATACACGTACGTTTTCGCCTTTCTGTATGCGTCCGTTGTAGATGTTCCACAGCTCAGGGCGCTGTAATTTAGGGTCCCACTGACCGAACTCGTCTCTTACTGAAAAGAAACGCTCTTTGGCACGTGCTTTTTCTTCATCACGGCGGGCACCCCCTATGCAAGCATCAAAGTGAAATTCTTCGATGGTATCTAACAATGTGTGGGTTTGGAGCCAGTTGCGCGAAGCAAACTTGCCTTTGGGCTCTGTCAGTCCTTTAGCTTTAATAGTGTCTTCTACTTGGCGTACAATAAGCTCGGCACCTATACGTTTAGCCAAAGCATCGCGATATTGTAGTGCTTCAGGGAAGTTATGCCCTGTATCGATATGCACCAAAGGGAAAGGTATTTTCATTGGGGCAAAGGCTTTGATAGCCAAGTGTACAAGGGTAATAGAGTCTTTTCCGCCACTAAACAGTAGGGCAGGACGCTCGAACTGCGCTGCTACTTCGCGCATTATATAAATACTTTCAGCTTCTAATTGTTTTAAATGTTCTTTACTCATATTAGATGTCAGTCGTTAGAAAACCATATCAGATTGCTATTGTTGCAATTTAAAATTGATAGGGTATATGCCCTTTACGGCTATGGGTTCGTTGTTATGATTTTTAGCTGGGCTAAATGTTGGAAAGGATTCAAAAATGCGTCTGCCTTCAGCTGCCAAGATAGCCTCTCCTTCTACTTTTTCTACAATAATCTTGCCATTCTTGTCAATGAGGTAATGGACTAATACCTTACCTTGAATGTTTTTCTCTATAGCCTCTTTTGGGTATGAGAAAGCAAGCATTACCTTTCTATCAATACAATTGGCAAACAGGCGTTTATCTTCTCCTTTTTCGTAAGTAAGATTAGGATTTTCGCATAAAGGGAATTGTTTTACTTCATCGCTTTTCAGGTCGATAACTTTGGTTTGGGCTCGCATTGCAAAAGAAAATGCTACCCATAGTATCACGATAAAATATCTTGTTTTTACCATATTCATTAAAAAATAGCGTTAATAACTTTTTTCTTTATCTCTTCAAAATAAGGACGCTTGATATATCCTATTTTCCGAAGTATATCTCTTGTTGTATTTCCTGAGATAATATGACATTTCACATAACTCTGTCCAAAAACTTCAAAATTATGTTGCTTTTTACAAAGGACAAAGGTACTACTTTTTTAGTAAATAGCCAAATAAAAATAAAAGCGTTGCTTCTATCACAGAGCAACGCTTTCTTTGTTGTTAATAAAATATTTAGAATAATAGCGGAATGACTAAGTAGGCTACTAAGGCGGCTATCACCCCGTAGATGAACATCGGTACTGCCGTGGTTTTAATGATGCGTCCTTCGGCCTTGTCTATGCCCAATACTGAGCAAACGGCTATGATATTGTTGATGCACACCATATTACCCATCGCTCCTCCTACTGACTGTAGGGCTAAAATAAGCGGTACTGATATACCTGTAGCATTTGCCACAGAGTACTGTACTGCCCCGAAAGTAAGGTTGGATACGGTATTAGAACCTGAGAAAAATGCCCCTATGGCTCCGAGGTAAGAGGCAAACATCGTCCAATACTCGCCTGTAGCACTGGCTAACCCTCTACCTATGATTTGTACCATTGAGTTCTCACCCCCCATTAGCATCACATTCACCATAATAAGTGCCCCTACTAAGGCTAAAAATGGTTTTTGCACTTGCTTGAAGCTGGCTGTGAATAGGCTCTGAGCGTTTTTCCACTTCAGAGAGAAAATAGGGATAGAAATAAGCACCGTGATAACGAAAGGAATAAGCGCTGGTACGTACAACATCTTATAGCTTGCCGCTTGTGTGGTGGTGAAAATATCGGTGAGTGAGAAGATAAGTCCTTTGCTGAGGTGGAAGTTACCAAGGTAACCTAAATGAAGGCTGAAAAGCTCTGAACTATCATTGAGCATCGCTTTGAATGGCAATTGCTGAATGCGGGTGATAGCCAAAATAATAATAAGTGAGGCTGTAGGGAACAGGGCTTTTAGCAACTGAGGAGTGCTCACTTTTTCGTGATGTACTTCACTCTCTTCTTTTACTTTTGATAGCCCAATGCCTTTGCTAGCTACGCCTACAGAGATGAATAGCCCTATAGCACCTCCTACTAAAGAAGGAAACTCGTAGTTAAACCACGCGATGGCTACATAAGGCAGTGTACAAGCTAGTATGCTGATGATGATGAATAGTAAGTTCTGGCGTATTTGTTGCCACGATACGATAACGCGCAAAGCTAATATAGGTATTATTAGTGAAGCGAATAAATGCACTACTGAGGTAATCTGTCCGATTTCTGACAGCTGTCCGTCGTTTATATACCCTTTGTTAATAAGCTCACCAAAGCCGAACCACGTAGGGGTACCTACTGCCCCGAATGATACTGGTACAGAGTTCATAATAAGCGCCAAAATAGCTACTTGTAGCGGTTTGAAGCCTAAGCCCACTAATAGGGGAGCTGCAATAGCCGCAGGTGTACCAAAACCACTTGCCCCTTCAATCATAAAGGCAAATGCCCAGCCTATAATCATCAGTTGGGCTACAGGATTTGGGCTGATATTGCCCAACCAATGGCGCAATACGTCCATTGCTCCTGTCATTTCCATCATTCTATTGAAGAGCACCGCCCCAAAAATAACGGTAATAGGGGTCATTACCGAAATAATAGCTGATATAAAGTTAGCGTTTAACTCTAAAAACGAGCCGTCAAAATAAGTAAGGTGAATAATATATACTAAGCCTGCAATTAGTGGCAAGGCTACGTATGAAGGCAAAGCATTGCGCTTCACCATTAGGTAAATAAGCAGTACAATAGGTAGTACACTTAGAATTAAATCCATAACATTGATTTTCTTTAATTTTTCTTTCCGAGCGCAAAGATAGTGCTTTTTTTATAAAAAGCAAGCATAACGAAAGAAAAAATTATTATATCAATATTATTGATTATTTTCGGCTGTTTTATAAGCATCGATGATACTACGTACTAAGGGGTGACGAACCACATCTTTATCGTCTAAATGTAGGAAGGCAATTCCTTTTACGTTTTGCAGTATGAGCATTGCTTCTTTGAGTCCTGAGGATACTTTGCGCGGTAGGTCTACCTGCCCAGGGTCGCCTGTAATCATAAACTTGGCATTGCGCCCCATACGGGTAAGGAACATTTTCATCTGGGCGTGGGTGGTGTTTTGCGCCTCATCGAGTATTACGAAAGCATTGTCGAGCGTACGTCCGCGCATAAAGGCAAGGGGCGCAATTTCGATAATGCCAGCTTCGATGAAAGCGTTGAGCTTTTCGTGAGGTATCATATCGCGCAAAGCATCGTAAAGGGGCTGCATATAGGGGTCGAGTTTTTCTTTTAGGTCGCCAGGGAGGAAGCCTAAATTCTCGCCCGCCTCTACTGCAGGACGGGTTAGGATTATCCGTTTTACTTGTTTTTCTTTTAGCGCTTTTACCGCCAAGGCTACCCCTACGTAGGTTTTGCCCGTACCGGCTGGTCCTATGGCAAAAACCATATCGTTTTTGTGCATTAGACTGACCAATTTGACTTGGTTTTTGGTTTGCGGGCGTATGACTTTGCCGTTTACTCCGTGCACAATAATGTCGGTTTCGCTTTCTTTTTCGGCACTTTCAGTCTCAGAGGTCGATAGGATACTATCAATAGCTCGGTGGTCGAGGCGATTGTACTTAGTGGCGTAGGCTATGAGTTTTTCGAGTTGCTGTTGAAAGTCAGCTAAAAGGTGTTCTTCGCCAAAAGCGATGAGTTTGGTGCCGCGGGCTACTATTTTGAGTTTAGGGAAGAGGGTACGTATATGATTGATATTGGTATCGTCTTCCCCATAAAAAAGCTGCGGATCAACGTCTAAGTGTAGGGTAAGCTCGTTCATCAATTTTTTAGTATTGTTCTAATAAATATTTGATAAGGTCGGTGGTGGTGACTAAGCCTACGAGTTTTCCATTCTCGACTACGGGTATAGAGTGGAAGCTCTGTTTGGCAAGGATTTCGGCTACTTCTTTGATAGAGGTATCGGCGGCTACCGTTAGAGGGGTTTTAGCCATTATCTGTGGTATGGTGTACATATCGTACACTACTGAGGTTACTTCGTCTTCGCCGTCAGTCATATCAGCAAAACTGATGCGCAAAAGGTCGGAATAGCTAACAATGCCTATTATTTTATCGCCTTCGACTACTGGAATATGGCGAATGTTGTGCTTCTTGAAAAGGCGTTCGGCATCGTAAAGCGATTGGGTAGGAGTAAGGGTGATAAGCTCCTTGCTCATAATCTGTGATACGGGGACTCTTTGTTTCATATTAGTTTTTTTTAGTTTTTAGTCGTTAGTTATTAGCTTGCTAAGAGTTTGCTATGGTCTTCGGTTATTTTGCGGTAATAAGGGAGGTCGCCAACTTCGTCAATTCTTCTATTAACATCGTCTTCCTCCATATCACCTTCTTCTATATCGACTTCTTCAAACCCGCAAGAAAGAGCTAAATTATAAAGCTCTTCGGGGTCTGCTTGACTGAAGTATCTATCTATTATTTCTTTTGCTTCTGAAAATTTCATACTATTGCTCCTTTTTTTATTATTTTGTTGAACTTAATGTGTTTTTGAGGGTTATAAACAGAACAAATAGTGCAGTTGCACGTTCTAAGTTCGATTTTATTAACCCTTTCATTTTTAAATTTAATGTAAAAGTTACCTTTTATTATATCAAAAGAAAAGATGTTAGCTTTTCTTGCCCAGTTTAGTAAAAGTCCGTCATAGAATCTTAATCCTCTTTTTCTATTTCTTTGCACATTCTTTATCAAATGCAGAAAATTCTCTGCTAAATAAAGTAATGTTTTTATGCCATCGGCAGTGGTTAAGTCTAAAAAGTTTTCTTCTTTTACCTCTATTTTAGAGGCCATAACGGTATATTGGTTATACTTATACTTTTTAGTATCGTTATCCCAAGACTGGGCAATAGCCCATTTTTCAGCGAGCTCAATGGCTTTTTCGGCATTGGTAAGCACACTTTCTACGAAAAAGTAAACGCCATCTCCCAACCAGTGTGTATCTCCTTCTGATATTTGGTAATTGTCACTAAGTATTGTATGAGTATTAGCAAAATCTGTTCCGTGATAGCCTATTAAAGAAACTTCGTTCATAATTGGTTGTTAGTTATTAGAATGGTGCAATTGTTTTTTGCCCTACAAAGATACAAAATAAAAATGAATTGGCAAATAATAATTCAATAAAAAAATTATCAAAGGGGAGAAAGTGAAATGCTGTGCGTAGTATATTTTTCTGCTTTGAGGCGGATTAGTAGACGTTTGTACCTGGGTGGTTTTTTGAGTTATTCTCTAGTCTTCCTGTATCGTTCCTATATCCTTTCTATATCGTTTGTATAGGGGAGGGGTGAAAGAAAAATATTCTAAAGACGAGAAACTAAAGACAAAAGACGAAATGCAAGAGGCAAAAAAAAGACGAAGCTAAAAGTATGGCTTCGTCTTTCGTCTGTTGGATTTTGTATTTAAAAATCGGTTTCTTCGATGCTGCTGAATTTGTCTTTCCAATTGGCTACCGCTTCGTATTTAGCTTTGCTTCCTTTAGGGACGTATAGCACTCGGTTAGCGCCTGCTAGTTTACTAGGGAAGGTGGTGCGGAATACTTTTGGAGGCTCTGTAGCGGCGATACGTAGGCTTGCTAACTGACGACAAAAGTTAAAGGCACTAGCTCCTATCTCAGTAGTTTGAGCAGGTAGGCTAACGCTCTTTAGTTCGGCACAATTAGCAAAGGCTTCTTTGCCTAGCTTTAGCGGACTGCCCTCTACCCCTGTGATAGTAACCGTTTTGACTGAAGCATTTGATTGAAAGGCTCCTGTACCGATACTCTTTACTCCCTCTAAGTTGATGTACTCTACCTGTTGGCAGCTATGAAAAGCATTATTGCCAAAAGTCTCTACGCCTTTGGTAGTGACAGAGATAAACTCGCCAAAACCTTTGAACACGTTGTCGCCTACGGCTTTTACGCCGGTAAGCACCAAATGAGTGTCGTCAGCGAAATTGTGGCGGTCGGAGTGGGTGATGGTTTCACTCTCAACACTATAGAGTGCTTTTACGCTTACGGCGATTTCAGCTTTTTGCTGGCTCTTGGTATCGACTACGGTTACAGTAGTAGTACCGGTGGCTACGCTGGTGAGCTGTAGCGTATTGCTTACCACCTCTAAACTAACGATAGGTAGTGCCGTGGTGGCGGTATAGCTGCCTGATCCTGCGGTAATGCCTACCGACTGGGTGCTGCTAAGGGTAGTGAAACTAACCGTATTGGTAGCCACACTTAGGTTATCGTAGTGGGGGGTAGGAGTGGGGTTCTCTCCTCCTTTATCGTCTTTGCCGCAAGCTACAAGGGCTGCAGCGCATAAAAAGGTAAGTATTTTCTTCATTTTGAATAAGGTTTAAAAGATTATCTGTTAGGGACTGCTATAGCAGGGAACTTGATAGGTATGCTATAGCTTTGGAATAGGTAGGTGTCGAATCTATTACCATATTTGGTTTGTAGGTTCTTCACATACAGTCCGTTGCGGCTAAGGGCTAAGATAGCATAAATGGCCTGCTGTGCTTTGGCGTAAATAGCGCTGTTTTCAGGCTTCTGCCAAAGAGTCATATTGCTTGAGCTTAGGTCTCTTAACGGTGTGTCGATAAAGAGGCGTTTGTCTCTTAGCGAAAAGGTAGATACCGAATAAAGACTTGCTGAAGTACCACCAAAATTGTATTCTACAAAGATACCGCAAATTCCCCTTTGGAAAATGATGTCGATGCGGCTAAAAGACTTAGTATCATCGATTTTGAACACGGTGTTATAGAATAAGTCAGAGGTTTGTGGCGCCTCTTTTACATAGCTGTTGAGCAGTACTAACTGGCTGATATTGTTGAGCTCGGCATAGTCGTTGCTCAACTGATCGGGGGTAGGGTTACGGGTAAACCTTATCTCGGCAGTAACGCTCTCGACGGTAGCAATATAGCGCGCAGGTGAGGCATTATTGTCCCAAGGCAATTCGGTGAAAGTCTTGCCTTCGATTACTAAAGGAGGATTGAATTTGAGTCCTTCGGTAGTAGGGAGTACGCCTGTTTTTAGCACTTTGCCGCTATTGCTTGTAGAGGTAAGGGTTAGATACCTATGCGATAGCGATAGGCTGTAATTCTCGACATTGCCATTAGCGGTTACTTTGAAATAATGCCTAATGGGTTCGCTCCCTAAAGCCTCTATGCTTCCCCAGAGGTTTTGCATAGTACTCCACTCTTGTGCCGTAGCAGGTTCGAAATACACAAACTGTTCGGTATCTTTTCGCTGGGTACGGAATTTTAGTTTATTGCCCTCTTTGCCGTAGTAGATGAATTGGAATTCGCCTTCTAAGCCCTTACCATTCAAATCGCTTGGGTTTTGAGGGTCGCCCAGCTTATGGATATGGTTATAGGTAGAGAATACCAATAGGGTGCCTTGCGCCTCTTGTATAGTGTATTGGCTTTGGGTAGAGCCGAATTCTTCGCCTATATCGGAGGTCATTTCGACCCTTCCGTTTCGGTCGAACTTCATCAGTAAGGTATAGCCCCCGAATGTTTCGCTATTAGTGAAATAGGAGAGCTTCCACCCTTGCTCAGAGGCAGTAAGGGCTGCAAGGAGTTCGTTTTTGTTTTGCTCAAAACGTTCAGCAGGTGTTTTGCCAAAGAGGTCTTCGGGTTCGTTCTTCTGGCAGCTAACAAAGGTTGCTAAAAAAAATACAAATAAAATCTTCTTCATAGTGTAAATATGCTATAGAGGTACTCCCCAAGCAGGGAAGGTATACAAAGGATACTCGTGGCTTTGTAGGTAATATACAGGGTTGTCGGTAAGCGGTTCGATAACTATATCTTTTTTCTTGATATAGTAACCTTGTACGCCCAAGCTGTATATAGCCCCTAACGCGCGTTTTGCTTTCTCTAAAACGGCAGCATTCTTTGCGTCATTCCAAGCCGTAGCATTGCTTGATCTTAATCGGCTATCTAAGTTTTTGAGGTAAAGACGGTTGTTTTTCAACTCGTACTCGCAATTTACTTGAATGATAGAGAAACCGCTGCCGGCAAAAATATGACCTATTTGTATTTCGCATTCTCCTGCGTCTACGAAGTTGATTTTAAGCATAAACAAGTCGGTGCTGTTATTTACCTTTAAAACATCTTCATAGAAAGTTTTAGACATAAACTTATTGTTTTTGAAGTGTTGTGTCATTATGGAGAATCCTTCGATGCTTGTATTGATATCTCTGTAATCATTAGAACTTAAGAACTCTGGGCTTATTGAAGAAAAGAATAAGCTGGCGGTAACCCCATCGACTGTCGCACTGTAGGTAGGAGTAACGGTACCCCCACTGTGGGTAAGCGAGGTGAAGCTCTTGCCTTCGATAGTAAGAGGGCTTAAGAAAGCGATACCTTCTTGAGTAGCTGCTACGGGGGCTTTGATGTTAGTATCCTTTAGGGCTAAGACTCTGCTATCAAAACTTACATTGTAATAGGTAACAGACTGTGTAGCCGTTGTTACCTTTAGATAGTAATAGTCAGTAAGTTTTGTTATAGGGTTGAGGTTAGCAACGAAAGCATCAATATTTGACCAATCATTAGCGGTAGCGGGCTCGAAAACAAGGGTGGGTTTGCTGCTCTTCAATAGGTTTAGAAACTTGAGGTTGTTGCCCTCTTTGCCTGCGTATTGAAATTGGTATACCTTGCCCGATAAACCATTAGCGGCGTTGCCTTTGATAGCATCGGCTAATTGGTGGAGGTAGTTTTGCCCTATAAAGCTTAATACAAGAGCCCCATTTTTTTCTTGGGTGCTATAGCTGGTAGCTGTAGGGGTAGTAGTTGATGAGATGTCGGAGGTCATAGTAACGGTACCATCATCGCCAAACTTCATCAAAAACTGGTAGCCCCCAGTAGAACCATCTTCGGCTATATAGGTGAGTTTCCAGCCATCTTTATTGCTAGTAAGCTCGTTTTGTAAGGCTTTATTTTGCTCTTTTCTGTCCTCATCTTGAGAGGTGTCGTCATCGTTTTTTTGGCAACTTGCCAGCAGGGCAAGTGCAGCTAAGAATAGTATTTTTTTCATAGCAATATTTTTTTAAGGTTATAAAAGCTATTATTTATCTATACCGAGGAATGGTGCGATGTACTCAGGGGCGCTAAAACTTTGCAATCTGTAGAGTTTATAGCCTGAGTAGGTACCACTGCTCTTGACATAGAAGCCTCCAGCCCCGAGGTCTAATATTTTTTGTATTAGAGCTCTACCTTTGGCAAGAATAGCTGCATTTTGAGTTCGTCTCCAACTGTTTTGTACGTTTAGAGAGGTAGGATTGTTTAAATATAAGCGTTTGTTGTTAAGCTCATAGTTACAATCGAGGTAAATCCAAGAGTTTCTGCTATCGCCGTCGAACTTGTATCCTACTTGTATAGAGCAAGTGCCGTCATCTTCGAAATCTAATCTAAAGATGGCGAAGGTTTTACCCCCTCCGAGCTCGAGAAGTTCTTTGAACACATCAGACATCAAAGGATGGTTTACCATAGGGTTTGGCACTATCACTAAACCTGATATGCTGGTGTTAATATGCTTATAATCATCGTTTATAAGCTCTTGAGGTGGCACTAATGAATAGCTTAGCTTGGCAGTAGTACCTTCGACAGTAGCCTTATAGGTAGGAGGGTTAGTGCTGTTATCTCTGACTAAACCGGTAAAGTTTTTGCCGAGAAGGCTAAGAGCCGGCTCAAAAGCAATTCCGTTATTGGTAGGCACCACATTGGCTTTTATTGTTTCATTCCCTGTAATTGATTTTAACGTTAGGAAGCGGTGTGCAAAGCTCATTTCATAGCCTGTACTGGTAGCGGTATTGCTAACGGTAAAGAAATAATTATCGGCATTGTCTTCGATGAGGTTGATGTTTTCGCCCCACGTTTCTACATTAGCCCAATCATTGGCAGTGGCAGGCTCGAAATATACAAACTGCTCGGTATCTTTTCGCTGGGTACGGAACTTGAGTTTGTCGCCTTCTTTGCCGTAGTAGATGAATTGGAATTCGCCTTCTAAGCCTTTACCATTTAAATCGCTTGGGTTTTGAGGGTCGCCCAACTTATGAATATGGTTATAGGTTGAGAATACCAATAGAGTACCTTGCGCCTCTTGTATGGTGTACTGGCTATTGGTAGGGGTGTAGCTACCGCCTATATCAGAGGTCATAGTGACGGTGCCTTCGGCAGAGAACTTCATTAGGACATTGAAAGTACCGAACTTCTCTTTATTGGTGGCATAGGCTAACTTCCACCCTTGCTGAGGGGCCGTAAGGGCAGCGCGCAATTCGCTTTGGCTTTGCTCAAAACGCTCAGAGGGCGTTTTGCCAAAGACATCGTTAGGTTCGTTCTTTTGGCAGCTGACTAAAAGAACGAGTATAGAAAGGAATAATAATTTTTTCATAGTCATTACTGTTGTATTTTACGTTGTACTTCAGCTTGTAGTTCATAGAAATCGATATTCCATTCGCTTTTGAAATAGTTTACTACGAAAGCTTCTTTTTTTCGTAAAGCCTCTTTGCCTGTGGCACTGGTGATAGCATTAATCTTAGTATCCCAAGCAGTTTTGCCCATTATAAGCATATGTGCGGTCATCTCGGCAAAGTCTTCGATGTTATTAGCACGAGCGTAAGCACTGATAAAACCTAATTGTAGGGCTTCGGCATCAGTATGGTTATTCCATACAGCCGTGTAGCCTGAAGGGGTAATCTTAGCAAACTCGTCGCTGTAAGGTTTTTTCTGATTGACAATGTGGCAATACTCGTGGTGCACGGTATGGAAGTACTCGCGCACTCTATCGCGGTCGGTTAGGTCTATTTTATCGACCCCAAATAGGGCTATCTTCATACCACTATCGGCAAAACCTAAGGTGATAGTACCATTTTCCTCATTGACTAACCAACTGCCAATAAGTGATATTTGACGAGGAGCAGCCCCTTTGATAAAGTCTTCGCCAGCTATACGGGTATAAGGGTCTATCCAAATACGTTTTAGCTTTTTGAGTATGGGGACAACATTGCTTTCGGTAGCAGGATAAAGGTATTTTTTTTGATTTTCATCGCTGAAATCATTATCGACAAACTTATAAAGGACACCTACATTATAAGGTTTTTGGATACTATCGTAGATATACTGCTCAATATTATTTCGGGTTTGAGCAGAAGGCTCTTCGATTACACTCTTTTCGGTATCGAGTGCTTTTTCTTTTTGGCAAGCTGTAGTTAGTGCTACAGTCATTGCTAATATATATATCTTTTTCATATAGTTGCTATTTTATAAGTTTGTTATCTTGGGTTAGCGGTAAGCCCTTGCTTTATAGCGTAGTCGGGCAATTGTAGTTCGCGTCTTGGGTCGTTTTTAGGTAACTCGATAGTAGCACCGTCTTTGAGGTGGGTAATCTTCATACCGAGACGTTTGTTATCGAACCAACGGAGCCCCTCGAAAGCGAATTGTACACGGCGCAAATCTAACAAGCAAGCTAACCATACACGTTGGCGAGAGTTAAGAGTATAGGCAGGGTCGAGATCAGTGCCTTTGCCGTTGTATTTAGTTTCTATCACACTCTCGGTAAGACCGCTAGTATTGAAGTCAGCTTCTGTTTTGACAGGCAAGAATACTTTTAGGTCATCTAAGAACTTAGTGTATTCGTTTTTCATCAAGTAGGCTTCCATACGGTTTAGGATAACTTCGTCATACGATAGTAGGGTAACCATAGTATGAGGGACACCTGTTCCTGCTGATACATTCATATCAGTATAATAAGGTTGGAATTTTAGCAGGTTTTGGTTATTGACAGTAGCACCGTATACGGTATAAGCCCAACTTAAATTTAATGGGTGGGTACGCGCATTGATAATTTGGTTGTTCATCAAGTCGTAAGTCATACCGTATTTGTTAGAAGTTTGTCTGAATTGATACTGAGAGAGTACGCCCGCTATCAACAGGTTAGACACTTCGGCACTGCTGCTGTTTTGTTCGCGTTTTTGCAAAGCCGTAAGGGACTTTTGTTGTACCTTTTCATTGCGCAATTTGCTTTGAGGATTGCTGCCCAAAATCGCGTCGGCGTGCTCGATAACTTTATCCCAATCGCCTTTGTATAGGTAAAAACGAGTGGCAAAAGCGTGAGCCGCTTCTTTAGTAAAGTGGAATTTGGGTTTGCTGTACTTAGTATTGTCAATCAAAGGTAAGCCCTCATTGAGGTCTTTTTCGATAGCATTATAAAAAGCCTCGAGCGATATGCGTTTGTATTTACCAAACACTACAGTTTCGGGCTTATCAACATAAGGCAAGCCTAAATCGGTAGCCGCTGTAGCTGGATTGAAAGGTTTGCACCACAAATATGCTAACATAAAGTGAGCATAAGCACGCGCTACTAAAGCTTCGCCTTTTAGAAATTTTTGAGCGTTGCCTCCTTTCATCTGCTCGAGTGACGCTAAGGCTTGGTTAGCAGAAGCGATGGCATTATAAGCGGCTGTCCAATAGAATACAGGGGTATCGCGTGTGGTTTCGTTGCTTCCTCTCCAAGTATACAAGTCGGTGTTGAGGGGGCTTGATTCGGGTAGGGTAACCTTATCGCTAGCGTTATCGCTCATAGTTTCGGCTATATCCATATATAGTCCGTTAGGGTAAGCACTTACTAACAGCTCTTGAACCTCTTCGACCGTGTCTATTTCAGTACGGTTATCAGGCAATTCGTCTAAAAATTTATCGCAAGAACTTAAGCCAAATAAGCTTAAACTTACTAAAGGTATATATATCTTTTTCATTGTTAGCATTTTTTAAATTCCGAGATTGATAGTGAATGTATACTGAGAAGTAACAGGGTAAGCAACCCCACCAGAGCGGAAAAACTCAGGGTCTTGTCCGTTGAGGTCTTTATCAGCATAGATTAAGAAAGGATTGGTAGCTTGCAAACGTAAGCTAAAGTTGCTAACGCGTAAAGCATCGAGTACCTCTTTGCCAAAAGTATAAGAAAGGCTTATACTCTTCATACGAGCAAACGAACCATCGACTACTCTTGCAGAAGAATAGTTGTAAGCGTTATACACTCTTCTGAGTGTGTTTTCGCCTAACTCGGTAATGGTTCTCTTGCTTGGAATAGCAGGGATGTTAGTGATTTGCTCATCGCCAGCAGCTACCCAACGGTTGCGCATTTCTTTAGGGAAAACGCTTAGGTCATTATAATCAACACTGTACTGAGGGGCTTTGCGTATCTTATTACCCGCTTGTACGGTGATAAGGGCGCTGAGTTCCCAGTTTTTATAACGGAAGGTGTTAGAAAGACCTCCGGTGATGTTAGGCTCTACTGCTCCTTCTTTCTTCAGATAGCTTAAGATATTAGTAATCGATTGGAAGTTAATATCTTGGTAAGCTGTACTGCCGTTTAGCAAGTTGAAGAGCGGCATTCCCTTATCGCTAAGACCGATAAAATCGTATGAGTAGAGGGTATTGCGCGCGCCTCCTAATACATTTCCTCCTAAATCGCGTACTAAGTTGTAAACGTTAGGCTCATCGGAAAGCTTGGTAATTTCTTGATTGAAATAGGCAAAGTTGATACCGGTACTCCAGCTAAAGTTGTCTGTTTTGATGTTTTTAGTATCTAATGCCAACTCTATACCTTTGGTTACCATTGAGGCATTGTTGGCTAACTTGATACGTTGCCCCCCGATACCAGAGGTATTTACATAGTCAATCAGGTCTTTAGAGTTCTTTTGGTATATGTCGGCAGAAAGGGTGAGGCGGTTTTTGAATAGCCCTAATTCAAGCCCTAGGTTGCTTTCATATACTTTTTCCCAAGTAAGCTCGCTGTTTTGCAAAGAAGAGATTCGGATAGCACTTTCTTTATCGCCACTTCTGTAACGCTCCATTACGGCATTTCTGAAGATAGGTAAGGCATTACTTGCAGGGCTTAAGCCGGCGATAAGTCCGTAGCTGGCTCTGAAAGCAAGATTAGAGATGGTGCTATTGTTTTCTAAGAACTTCTCGTTGCTAGCATTCCAACGGCCACTGATATTCCACGTAGGTAACCAACGCGCTGAACGACTGCGACCTAATTGGTTAGTACCTTCGTAATTGAGTGTACCTGCTAATACGTAGCGGTTGTCGTAAGTGTAAGTACCTTGAGAGAAGAAAGCTATACCACGCTCTTTGGTGTATGATTTGCCATAATAAGGGTTGCTTTCGTCAATAGCCTTTTGTACGGCACGGTAATCGGTGAAAACGGTGCCTCCGCGGTTGAACTGATAGCCATAACCTGTAAAGTTATTATTATCGCGGTCGGTATGGCGATACTCTTGCCCTAAGAATATCTTTATGTCGTGAACATCTTTGAGTAGTCTTTTGAACTCTAACGCATTACGGAAATAGTAGCTTTGGAGGTTGTTTTCGCTTAGCTTAAAGATACCTCCTTCAGGCATTACTACTTTGGCGATAGCCTCGGGGTCGTTAGGATCGGTGAATAAGAAAGGGTTTTGCTGTCTTACTATAGTAGTTTCGGCAGCACGGAAAGCATTTGACACGTTAGAATCTTCGGTGATAGAGTGTTCGCTGCTGCTCTTTACGTGGCGCACAGACCCTAAGAAGTTATATTTTAACCCTTTAGCTAATTTTATCTCTAAATCGCCTTGTAGCTTTAACTCGATAACATTCAGGTCGATGTAGTTATTAGCTAGCTCGTTAAGGATATTCATCTTAGCGTAGTTATAGCGATAGTACTCGAGGTTGCCATTATCGTCATACGGACGCAAAGTGCGGCTGGTGTTGAGCGCATAACTGAAAGGGTTGATGTCGAAATCGCGGTCGTACCCCCCACTAACGGTGTTTTCTGAACGAGCAAAAGTACCCGGTGCTTTCTGAGTACGGATAGACCCTTGGGTAAGGATTCCTATCTTCACATTAGGAGAAAGGGTATAACTTGTCTTTAAGTTACCTGTAACGCGGTGTACGCGGTCGGCTATTGTCCAACCTGGGTCGGCAAAGAAACCTATTGAACCATAGATAGAAGCGTTTTCGCCCCCACCTGAAAGGCTCACGGTATGGTTTTGAGTAAGTGAAGGACGGAATAGGGTTTTAAACCAATCGGTATTGGCGTATTCGTATTTGCGCAAGAAAGCTGCACGCGCTGCATCGGAGTTTTCGAGTAAAAACTTGCCTGTAGCAGGGTCGTAAGTATCGATAGCGCGGTACATAATATTGTATACCCCTCCGTAACGACCTTGGGTGTGTGAAGAGAGTGAGAAGTAGCCTTTGCGCTCTAACTCTTGGTATACGTCCATTGTCTCTTGAGAGTTCATAATGTCGTACTGGCTATAGGTAGGCACCATACGCACTGATTCCTCTAACTGGTAATTCACTTGGGTTTTCATATTGCGTTTGCCCCCTTTAGTGGTGATAATCACTGCACCGTTGAGCGCACGTGCCCCATAGAGTGAAAGCGCAGAAGCGTCTTTAAGGATTTCGATGCTCTCGATGTCGTTGGCATTGATACCTGAGATAGCTGAGCTTACTAAGGTAGAAGCATCACCAGAGGCGAGCTGTTCGAAGGTTAGCGGTACTACCTCTTCTTGTACAGCCCCATCGACTACCCATAGCGGTTTGGTATCGCCAAAGATAGATGAACCCCCACGAATGGTGATTTTAGGTGAAGTACCAAAAGTACCTGAAATGTTCTGTACGTTTACACCGGCTGCACGACCTTCAATCATACGCCCTACGTCTACAACGCCGTCCATTTTGATATTGTCGGCTTTGAGGGTTTGGGCATTACCGGTAAATTTAGAACGGTCGAACTCTTGGTAGCCGGTAACCACCACCCCTTCGAGCTGTTGCGCTTCGTCTTGAAGGGTAACATTGATTACTTTGTTGGCACCAACAGTGCGTTCAACGGTTTTAGCTCCTAAAGAAGAGAAAACGAGCACCGTTTTGTTATTAGGGACTTTGATGGAGTATTTACCATCTAAGTCAGTAGCTACCCCGTGAGAGGTGCCTTTAACAACTACAGAGGCACTGGGTAGTGGAGTGCCATCGCTGTCTTTTACTACCC
>NZ_KN389986.1:8833-14621 GCF_000213295.2 Capnocytophaga sp. oral taxon 329 str. F0087 | reverse complement strand
TTTTACTACCCCTGTGATGGTGAGCTCTTGGGCATAGGAAAGTCCTACCGCCGATAGCACCCATAGCAGTACATACGTCAGTTTTTGTCTCATCGCTATTACTATTATTTTATTAACGGGGGCAAAACTAAATAAAAAATATCTACAATGCAAATATAAAAAGAATTTTTTTTCATACTAAATATGATATTATAGCAAAAGTAACTTATACAAGAGGTTTTGCTTATAATGTAATTAAATTGTTAAAACGGTATGGTATTTATGTTATAATACTGCAAACTGTTGCGAATATGTCAAAAATATAAATGATTTTTTGAAGCTTTTATATGTAAAGTTGTATTTTTAAAGTTCTGATAATCAGTATTAAATATTTTTTTGTTGGAAATATATTTCAGCAGTGGCTAAAAAGACAGCTATTTAGTAAGCAAAAATTAAAAAAGGCGGTAGAAGTATATTTTTCTATTTTTTAGTCGGTTAGTAGATGTTTGTACTTCGGCAATTCTTCGCTTATCCTTCGCTTATCCTTCGCTCTTCCTGTATTGTTCCTATACTGTTTGTATAGGGTAGGTGGCGGTAGAAATTTTTTCTAATTTGCTAAATTGCTAATTATGTAGTACTTTTGCCGATTATTAATAGTTTTCTATTTTGTATACATTTCCTAAAAGAGAAAAACTCTGCAAACGCACTCATATACAACAGCTTTTTGCCGAAGCGGATAGCTTAAGTAGCTATCCGCTGCGGTTGCTTTATGCGCCTATACCTGCCTTGGAGGCGCCCTATCAGCTGCTGATAAGTGTGCCTAAGCGTCAGTTTAAGCGGGCAGTACACAGGAATAGGCTTAAACGGCTTATTCGGGAGTGCTACCGCTTGCAAAAGCATTTGCTGCCACCCCCTAAGCAGCCTTGCGCTTTGGCTCTTATATATATAGGTAAAGAAGAACTGCCCTATCAGGCTATCTATGAGAGGGTAGGAGAACTAATGAGACGATTAGGTGATTTGCCGATTTGTCAATTAGAAAATTAGCTGATATATGATAAATAACTTTACTTTAGCACTACTGCCACCACCCTCTGAAATAGAAACACGCGAAGTACTTAAGCAGCTATCGCTTTCGCACCGACATCTGGCAGAACTCAAAGGGATTGTTAAAACTATTCCGAATGAGCAAATACTTATTAATACGCTTTCGCTGCAAGAGGCGAAGAGTAGTAGCGAGATAGAAAATATCGTTACTACCCACGATGACCTCTATAAAGAGCATATTATGATAGAAACAAACCCTGCCAGCAAAGAGGTAGTAAACTATGCCAAAGGTTTGAAAATGGGCTTTGAGATTGTGCGCAATCAGAAATTACTACTCAATAAACATATATTGCTTATTCAGGAGCAGTTAGAAGAAAATAAAGCTGGTTTTAGAACGCAAGCCGGTACAAAACTCATCAATAGCAAGAATGAGGTAGTCTATATTCCACCTCAAGACAAAGATGAGATACAAAACTTTATGGCAAACTTAGAGAAATTTATTAACGACCCAGATTTCTCAGACCTTGACCCACTTACTAAGATGGCTATTATTCACTACCAGTTTGAGAGTATTCACCCTTTTTATGATGGTAATGGACGTACAGGGCGTATTATCAATATTTTGTACTTGGTATTAGAGGGTCTTTTAGACTTACCCGTACTATACCTCAGTAGGTACATTATTCAGCACAAAGACGATTATTACAAGGCTTTGCAAGGGGTAAGAACTGGCGGTGACTGGCAAACGCTTATATTGTACTTGTTAAAAGGAGTAGAAGTAACGGCTATTGAAACTATAAGTTTGGTAGAAAATATCAAAGTACTGATGCAGCAAACTAAACAACGCCTCCGTACTAACTTGCCTAAAGTATATAGTCAGGATTTGCTTAATAACCTTTTTAAAAACCCTTACACTAAAATTGAGTTTTTAGAGGCTGATTTGAATGTAAGTTATCAAACAGCGCGTAAGTACTTAGAAATACTGACAAAGGAAGGTTATCTGACAAAAGTTCAGAAGTGGAAAACTAGTTACTATATTAATGAACCGTTGTTAAATTTATTTCTTAAATAGTTTTATCATTTATACGAAAAGGCACTTTTGTATAAATGAGGACTCTATCATTTATACGAAAAGGCACTTTTGTATAAATGATACTAACCCTAACTAACCCCTATAAAAAAATGCTAAAAATAGTTGTTTTTGCGTCTGGTTCGGGCTCTAACGCCGAACGTATCGCTACTTATTTCGCTGAAAAAGGTACTGCACAAGTGCAGGCTATCCTATCTAACAATCCGCAAGCGGGTGTGCTAGCGCGTGCCAAACGGCTGGCTATCCCCTCGATAGTATTCGATAGACAAGCGTTTTACCATTCGGATATAGTGCTCAACATCGTTAGAAGTTTGCAGCCAGACCTTATAGTATTAGCGGGCTTCCTGTGGAAAGTGCCTGCCTACCTGACTGAGGCTTACCCTGATAAGATTATTAACATACACCCTTCGCTATTGCCTAAATACGGCGGTAAAGGTATGTATGGCGCCTATGTGCACCAAGCGGTGATTGACCACGGCGAAAAAGAAAGTGGCATTACCATTCACTACGTAAATGAGCATTACGATGAGGGGAATATTATCTTCCAAGCGAAAACGGAGGTACTCCCCACCGATACTGCAGATACTTTGGCTGAAAAAATACACCAATTAGAGTATCAGTATTTTCCGGAAGTGATAAGTCGATTTGCCGATTAGGTGATTTGGCGATTTGTCAATTTGCCGATTTGTCAATTAGATGATAAAAAATGTTTTTTGAAGATTGGAAAAATAAAGAGAAGATGGAAATATTCATCAGAGTTTTACTATGCAAACAGAAATCATTTGGAGGAAACAGTTTAAACAATCGCCCGCTTTTAATATTACCCCTATAGCCGACCCTTTTAACCCCAATTGCTTTTATGTAGGGGGTGGAGCTGAAGATGATTATGGAAGATATACACGTCTACGCCGGTTGTCGTTTGCTACAGGTGAGGAAGAAGCTTCTGTATCTTTAAAAAACAATATTAAGGAAATATACTTTACTCCCGATACACAATTCATATTAGTTCTATCTGACGACTATTTGTTAAGAATACAACGTGAAAACCTGCTTATCACCGATATATATGATAAGAATTTCCCTAAAACCGCTAGCTGTATGGCTTTTAATCATCAGCCTATTTTTTTCTTGATGAATTCAGCTGATAAAAATCTCTTTGCTTTCAATTGTATTGAAGGCACTAAAAAAAGAAAAGTAACCAAGGTGGAGGGGTGTTTATCTCTTGATTTTGAAGATGATGACCACCTCCTTATCTATGCTCCTACAGCAATACAACGTTACGATTTGGTAAAAGATAAAATAGAGATACTTTTCAATACAGCCCCTTATAGGTCTGTAGTGAAAGATAGTAAAGGCAATATTTATATGAATTTATGTGATAACAACAGAAAACTTCTATCCATTATCCGTAAAATGGCTTCCGATGGCACTTATAAAGATTATGATTTAACTCCTTTCAATATAAAATTTGACAATTTCAAACTTTCTAAAGATGAAAAATATCTCTTTTTAATGGATTGTTACGAAAAAACAAATACTTTTTGTAAGTTTTCATTAGAGAACAATGAGATAGCAAGCAAATTCACATTCTCAGAAAACGAAAGACTCCTAATGTTTTTTGAGCAACAACAGCTTATACTCACAAAAGAAAAAGATAGCTTTCAAATGAATTTTATAGGTAGAAAAATAATTAAAGAATGAAATTATTCAAGCAAAAAACGTGGCAGTTTGAAACCTCGGGAGTAGAAGGCGCGGTAAAACTCTTTGGCGTAAATATATTTGACTACAAATGGCAAGAAACGGGAGAATATGTAAAAGTAACAGACCCTCTCTACCACGCCGAAAAATCTTTTACTCTTTATGAAGTAGTGATAAACGGCGAGACACACACCTTTGTAGCAGGAGAGTTTAGCAATATGATATGGGGATTTTATTTGCTGAAATATTAAAAATAATTATTAGTCCTTAGCCATTAGTGACTACCTAACAACTAAGGACTCAAGTTAGCTTTCCCAAGCAATAGAACTAAAGCTACCGTCTAAGTTAAAACGAACAGCAAGAATCTCGTCACTTTGGTCAGGGTCTATCATATAATCGATAGTAATTTCTGCCTTTGAAAGACAGTACCAAAGCGCTACGTGATGAATTTTCATAGCTGTCACAAAATCATCAATAGAGGTAGGCACCTCTAACTCTAATTCGTCTATATGAAAATCTATATACTCGCTATCTTGTTCTAAATAGCTTTTGAGCGCTTTGCGCGCCTGTTGGTCTCTTTCAGGAAAATGCTTGATAAATTGCTTAAACAAATCCAATCTTTCCTTGCTGATTTCTTCTTTTTTAGCTAACCAAAGATTAAACTCAACAGGGTCGTTTAATTCTTGGAAAGTCACTTTTTGTTCCCATAACACATCTGGGTCAAAATCTTCTTGTATAACACTGGTATCAAGAGTACCAAAATAAGGGTGTGTAATAGATGCCATAATGATATTTTTTTATTTAACTTTGCAAAGATAAAATAAAAAAAATGAAATACAATTAACAATATGACCGAAGCAGTAGCGAAACACATCAAAAAGCTCTATCAGTTGGAGAAAAAGGCGATTTGCCGATTTGCCAATTTGGCGATTTGCCAATTTGTCGATTTGGCGATGAGAAGATTTGAAAAAGAGTAGAAAAACACTGTTTTAAGACGCTGTTGCAGGCTGATAAAACAGTGTTTTTTTGTGTTAATAGTGATGAAATCTTCTGTTGATGAGGGTTTTATTTCTTTTTAAACATTGTTTTAAAATATATGTAAAAATAATTTAATATAAATTAAAACTTTATTTTTAGGTTTATCTAAAAATATTTTATACCTTTGCCCGCTCAAATAACAAAACTATGAATTACAAAGTATTTATTTTATCAGTAGTGGGCAGTCTGAGTTTGATTGCTTGTAAAAAAGAAAAAGATGAGGCAGAACCCTTGTCTGTTACTAATGATGTAAAGATGCTAAATGCTACATCGTATGAAAAATGGGTGTATTACTCGCTTGAAAAAGGAGCTATTGTAGAGGTGAGTTCGCCTGAAACTGACCTTACGTGGGATATAGCTTTCCAACGCTGGTATGTGAAAACCAATAGTGGTACCTCAGGCTTAGGGAAAGGGGGCGCTATTAACACTAAAAAAACAGATTGGGATAAGGTGGTTATAGCTCCTCCCACAGGCTATAAAGTAGATGCGATAGGAACGCTAAACGGTTGGGACGTAGTAAAAAACGTTGAAACTAAAAAAGAAGGTACTTTTTCTCAAGAGGCTTCGCTTTATGTAACCTACATCAGTGGAGGGAAATACAAAAATAGAAATGAGGTTTACTTGCTGAAAACAGCTAAAGGTAAGTTTGTGAAAATACAGTTTTATGACTATGTGAACGAAAGACTAAAAGGAGGTTATCCTAGTTTTAGATATAAATTAAGTGATAATGAAAATTTTTAATGTAAAAATGAGGTATTTATGGATATTGCTAGCTCTGCTGGCTCAGCAGGCTATGGGACACGCTATTTGGATTGAAACCAACACAGAGGCAAAGATAGGCGATTGGCACGAGGTGCGTATTTTCTTCGGTGAACCGAATGAAACCAATAAGCCTACCCCTACTGCTAAGTGGTATTCTGACTTGAATACGCTTTCACT
>NZ_KN389986.1:6198-8159 GCF_000213295.2 Capnocytophaga sp. oral taxon 329 str. F0087 | reverse complement strand
CCCCTTCGGGGAAAGAGACTGTTTTGGAAAAGAAGCAGTCAGAATGGTGTTATTACGCCCACTTTAAGGTAGAAGAAGAAGGTGTTTACAAATTGAATATTAATCATTTGGTGGCTAAAGTATACAAACGGATGCGCTTGAGGTATCAGTCCGTTGCTTTTGTGAGTACGAAACCGCTGACTGAAACGGTTGTCTTGGGTGATAAATCGTTTTTTAGATTGGGGGTGGCTCCCGCTAAAGGAGACGCGCAGGAGTATAGAGCCTTCTACAAAAAAAGAGGACTAAAGAAAGGAAAAATTACCTTTGATTTTTCAGTAGATAAAAGTATTACTGGTATTACTGACAAGGAAGGTGTTTTGACCTTTCAGCCAGAAATGCCTAATAAATATATAGTGAACCTTGCTAAACAAAAGAAAAATAGAGGTAAGCACAATGGTAAAAAACATCTTTTTGATTATATTTGGCTGACTTACTTATGCGCAAACAAGGAAATTATAGAGCAAAATAAGTTTTGATTTGCCAATTAGCTAATTTGCCAATTTGCCGATTTGTCGATTTGTCGATTTGCCAATTTGGCGATTTTGAAATTTGTTAATTAATTTTTTTTGCTGTTTCAAAAAAAAGTTGTACTTTTGCGCCCTAAAAATAGGAGTGCCCTTTGTTGGCACCAAAAGGAATGTTTAATTTATAATAAAAATCACAAAGAGTGGACACATTAAGCTACAAAACCATCTCTGCCAATAAAGCTACTGTAAATAAACAGTGGGTTTTGGTAGATGCTGACGGACAAACTTTGGGTCGACTTGCCTCTAAAGTGGCTAAGCTACTTCGCGGTAAGTACAAACCTGAATACACCCCTCACGTTGATTGCGGCGACAACGTAATAGTTGTAAATGCTGAGAAAATCAACCTTACGGGTAACAAATGGGAAGATAAAACATATCTTCGCCACACTGGCTATCCAGGCGGACAACGCACAGTAGGCGTGAAAGACCTACTAGCTAAACACCCAGAACGTATCATTGAAAAAGCTGTAAAAGGTATGTTGCCTAAAACTAAATTGGGTGCAGCTGTATTACGTAACCTAAAAGTGTATGTAGGCACTGAGCACAAACACGAAGCTCAACAACCTACTGCCATTAACTTAAACGATCTTAAATAATGGATGTAATTCACACTATCGGTAGAAGAAAAACCGCTGTAGCGCGTATCTACCTAAAAGCAGGCAACGGTACCATAACCGTAAACAAACGCGAACTTAACAATTATTTTACTACTCCTACCCTTCAGTATAAAGTGAAACAAGCTCTTGCTTTAGTTGGAGCTGAAGACGCATATGATGTGAAGGTAAATGTATACGGAGGAGGTATCACAGGACAAGCTGAAGCAACTCGCTTGGCTATAGCACGTGCGCTTTGCCAATTAGACGCTGAAAACCGCGCTACCCTAAAACCAGAAGGTCTGTTAACTCGTGACCCTCGTATGGTAGAACGTAAGAAATTCGGTCAGAAGAAAGCACGTAAGAGATTCCAATTCTCTAAACGTTAGGATAATTATGAATTTTGAGTTCTTAATTCAAAATTTAAAATTCAAAATTAAATTTGCTCCTTAGTTTAGCATCCAAATGGCTCAGGCGGTTGTTTATCAGAAAAGAAAAACCTCACCAAGCCATTGCTGACGCTGTAGGAACGTAAACTATTTAAAAAACAAAAATGGCAAATAACATAGAAATTAAAGAATTATTAGATGCAGGCGTACATTTTGGTCACCTTACGCGTAAATGGAACCCTAATATGGCTCCCTACATCTATATGGAACGCAACGGTATACACGTAATAAACCTTTACAAAACCGCTGCTAAAATAGAAGAAGCTGCTGAAGCCCTTAAGAAGATAGTAGCTTCTGGCAAGAAAGTACTTTTCGTTGCCACTAAAAAACAAGCTAAAGATGTAGTAGCAGAA
>NZ_KN389986.1:0-5396 GCF_000213295.2 Capnocytophaga sp. oral taxon 329 str. F0087 | reverse complement strand
GCTAAAGATGTAGTAGCAGAAAAAGCTACATCAGTGAAAATGCCTTACATCACAGAACGTTGGCCAGGTGGTATGCTTACCAACTTTGTGACTATCCGCAAGGCAGTGAAAAAAATGTCGTCAATCGACAAAATGAAAAAAGACGGTACCTTTGATACCCTTTCAAAACGTGAAAAACTACACGTAGAACGTTTGAGAGAAAAACTAGAAAAGAACTTAGGTTCGATAGCCGATATGTCGCGCTTACCAGGTGCCCTCTTTGTGGTTGATACCCTACGCGAACACATTGCTGTAAAAGAAGCACAAAGATTAAACATTCCTATTTTTGCAATGGTAGATACAAACTCTGACCCACGTGAGGTAGATTTTGCTATCCCTGCTAATGATGATGCTTCAAAATCTATCGACAAAGTACTTTCATACATCACTGAAGCAGTGAATGAAGGTCTTGCCAATAGAACCGCTACAGCAGAAAAAGAAACTAATGAATAATTACTTAATGACAAATGACAAACCATAAATTTGTCATTTGTCATTCACATTAAAAAATTAATAAAATGGCAAATATTACCGCCGCAGACGTAAATAAACTAAGACAAGCCACCGGTGCTGGTATGATGGACTGTAAAGCAGCCCTTATAGAAGCCGAAGGCGATTTTGATAAAGCAATAGAAGTATTGCGCAAAAAAGGTCAGAAAGTAGCTGCTAAGCGCGCTGACCGCGATTCTAAAGAAGGTGCTGTTATCGCTCAAGTAAACGGAAACCATACAGTAGGTGCTATCATCTCGCTTAACTGCGAAACTGACTTCGTAGCTAAAAATGCTGATTTCGTAGCTCTTGCTAAAGATTTGGCTGAACTTGCTCTTGGCGTAAACAGCAAAGAAGAACTTCTTGCTCTTAACTACAAAGGTATCAGCGTAGCTGAGAAACTTATCGAGCAAACTGGTGTGATAGGTGAGAAAATAGAACTTGGTGCTTTTGAAAAAGTTGAAGCTCCTTTTGTAGGTTCTTACATTCACAATGGTAACAAGATTGCTGCTATCGTAGGTCTATCAAGCGCTATCGCTGATGCTGCTGAAGTAAGTAAAAACTTAGCGATGCAAATTGCTGCTATGGGTGCTGAAACACTTTCATACAAAGACTTTAGCGCTGAGTACATAGCTAAAGAAACTGAAGCTCGTATCGCTATCATCGAAAAAGAAAACGAAGAACTACACCGTTTGGGCAAACCGCTAAAACACGTACCTCAGTACGTATCATACGCTCAGCTTACACCTGAAGTATTAGCAAAAGCTGAAGCTGATGCTAAAGCTGAACTAAAAGCAGAAGGTAAACCTGAACAAATATGGGATAAAATCCTTCCTGGTAAAATACAACGCTTTATCTCTGATAACACTACCCTTGACCAAGAGAAAGCTCTTCTTGACCAAGTGTATATCTATGACGAAAGCAAAAAAGTTTCAGATTTTGTAAAATCTAAAAACGTAGAAATTACTGGCTTCAAACGTGTAGCTTTGTAATCGTAATAAGGTCATAATATTAGATTTTTAAAGTTAATACTAAGCCTCCACGTAAAAGTGTGGAGGCTTTTTTTGCAATGAAACACATTATCCACCTCTTGTTTTTATGGCTATTTTTTAGCTTACAGACAACTTACGCACAATCGACCCTAAGTGGGAATATAGCTCTCCCTACTGATGAAACTCTTACTTTGCAGTGGCAAGAACGGGAGAACTCGCAGCAAAATAAAGGTATCCATACCTTTGTAGGTTACTACCAAAATCAGTTTGTCGCCACTTTGGTAATACACCCTAATAAGGAGGCTTCTGGCAGTTTGCAATGGGAAGGCACAACTTACCAACTGACAGGCACTCCACAAGGCGAGCTATCGGCAAAGGTACGCTTTCACTACAATCCTAATAGTAAGTGTGGTACCTCTCTTCAAAGCAGCCACACAGCTCGTCCTATTACCTCTCTTACTTCTATAATGCCTAACGACCCTGAGGGTATCTTGTATCTCTACCGGTTGGCAGTACTTATTGATTATCACGACTTCGCTAATACTTTCAGCAGTGATATAAAACAGGTAAAAGATTTTTTACTTAACCTTGAAGTCTTTCTCAATGAGGTGTATGTACGTGATATTGGGGTAAAATTTAGTATAGTGGCTGATGACCGGCTTATTATTCAGGAGGCTACGAAGCAGCTATACGACCAAACTTCGCGAAGAGATATTATTGAAAATTCTACTGAAAAAATAAATGAGCTTATAGGCGATAAACAATATGATTTGGGAATAGTGATTGCGCCTGGAACGGATTCCACCTTATCGGGGCTTGCTTTCTTTTCTGGAGGGTTCCGCCTTATACGAAAAGGAGGGGCTTCGGCAATAGCTGACAATGCTACCATAGCCCACGAAATAGGACACTTATTTGGCGCCGACCACACTTTTAAGAATGCTTATTCGGGTAACTCTCTCTATACAGAGCCCGCTTATGGTCAATCGCTAATGGGCTATAGCAATAATTTTCCTGATGGGGCTTTCTTCTCGCTGCCTACAGCTTATCAAATACGAGGAGGAATTGTTAATCGCTCTTATTTTAAAGACCCTGAACGCACTCAGTTAGTAAACCGCAATGGGAATGATGTGAGTAACTTCAATTATGCCTACGGCATCAAAACTGAAAGTTCTTTCCCTACCATAAACCGCACTAAGCTGCAAGAAACTTATACAATCCCTAAGGATACTTACTTCCAATTCTATATCAATGCGACTAATACTAATAGTATTCCGATTTATTACACAGCGCAACTGACCAGCAAGGCAGGCGTAAATGACCCTAAGTTCCTCACTCGTAAAGGGAAAACGGGTAAAGAACCTATTACTTTTCAGACCCAATACAGTGATTTGGGTGGATTTATAAACTACACACGCACAAATGCAAAAGGCGAACATCTTTTTTGGTTAGCGGCTTCGAATCCTGCGCCTCAGCACTTTGTGAATTACGATATGGTAGCTGTAAAAGTGATTATTGCAGAGGGTAAGACTTTCGCTATCACTAATGGAATGAATGATGAGTATGAAGGGGGCGCTTCCCTCACGCTAAACTGGCAAGTAGACCCTAATTTCTTTGACGCCAATAGCAAAGTGCGCATTCTTCTTTCTGATGATTTTTGGAAAACCTTTAAATATACTTTGGTGGAAAGCACCGAAAACGATGGTAGTTGCGAGATTACTCTCCCTAATATAGAGGTCGGCACTGTAGAATGGGGCAAACAAAAGAAAATACAGCTTCCCGCAGGAGTTATCAAGGTAGAGGTGATAGACCATATAGCTTTTGCTACTACCAATGTGGCTCCTTATAAAACCTCTAACGGGAAGTTAGTGCCTAATGGCGGTTTTAAAATTAAAAAGAAAGCAGAATTGCCTGAGCCAAAACCAGAACCCCAGCCTAATCCACTTCCGCAAGAGCCAGAAAAGAGGGTCGTTATCTATAACGGAGTTTCGTCAGCCAACCCTCAGAACTATTTTGCAGTAGAGGGGGTAGATGTTACTACGCCTATTCATCTTCTTATCTTTGATGAAATGGGCTTGAAAGTATATGAGAACAAGGATTATGGCAAAAACGGTGATTGGTTTAGAGGATATGCTAATATTAAAAACTTTATAAATAATAATAAAGCGTTGCACGGCACTTATTTCTATATAGTTAGTTACAGCAAAAATGGCAAGATAGAAAGGCAAAATGGTTTTTTGTATGTGAGGTAAAAACTTCATTTTCTTTTGAAATAAAAATATTTTATAAAAATTTCTTTCGTTTTCTTTGCACGGTTCAATAATATTAACTACCTTTGTCGCTCATTAGTATAAATAACCAAATAATTACATAACGAATTAATATATTATGGATGTAAAAAAAATTATGACCTCTTTGGAGGCTAAACACCCAGGAGAAAAAGAGTACTTGCAGGCTGTACACGAAGTGCTTGAGTCGGTAGAAGAGGTGTATAATCAGCACCCTGAATTTGCTAAAGCTAAAATTGTGGAACGCATCGTAGAGCCTGACCGCATCTTTACTTTCCGCGTAGATTGGGTAGATGACAAAGGCGAAGTACAAAGCAACCTCGGTTACCGCGTGCAATTTAACGCTGCGATAGGCCCTTACAAAGGAGGTATCCGCTTCCATAAAGCTGTAAACCTATCGATGCTTAAATTCCTCGGCTTTGAGCAAACTTTCAAAAATGCTCTTACTACGCTACCTATGGGAGGAGCTAAAGGAGGTTCAGACTTTGACCCTACCGGTAAATCGGACGCTGAAATTATGCGTTTCTGCCAAGCCTTTATGCTTGAACTATGGCAACATATAGGTCCTGATACCGATGTGCCTGCTGGTGACGTAGGTGTAGGCGGTCGCGAAATAGGCTATATGTATGGAATGTACAAAAAATTGGCTCGCGAGTACAACACAGGAGTACTTACTGGGAAAGGTATTAACTGGGGAGGTTCTCTTATCCGTCCGGAAGCTACTGGTTATGGAGCGCTTTACTTCGTAGACCATATGCTTAAAAAACTTGGCAAAGACCTTAAAGGACAACGAGTGGTAGTATCAGGTTTTGGTAACGTAGCTTGGGGAGCATCGCAAAAAGCTACTCAGTTAGGGGCTAAAGTGATTGGTCTGTCAGGCCCAGATGGTTGTGTGGAAGTGCCAGGAGGTATGACTCACGAAATGATAGACTACTTATTAGAGCTTCGCGCTTCTAACCGCAATATCGTAGCGCCTTTTGCTGAGAAATTTGCAAAAGAAAGTAAATTTACGGCTGGTAAGAAAGCGTGGGTAATTCCTTGTGATATTGCATTGCCTTGTGCTTTCCAAAATGAATTGAACGAAGAAGATGCTAAAACGCTTATCGCTAACGGTGTGAAATTGGTAGCAGAAGTATCGAATATGGGTTGTACACCAGAGGCTATCAAAGCTTTCCAAGATGCTAAATTGCCATTTGCCCCAGGTAAAGCGGTGAATGCAGGAGGGGTAGCTACTTCAGGTCTTGAAATGACCCAAAATGCGGCACACCTTGCCTGGAGAGCGGAAGAAGTAGATGCTAAATTGCACCAAATTATGGAGTCTATCCACAACGCTTGTCTAAAGTACGGACAAGAAGATGGTTATATTAACTACGTGAAAGGGGCTAACATAGCTGGCTTTATGAAAGTAGCACACGCTATGCTTGACCAAGGAGTGGTTTAATGGCAAAAAAACAATAAATAATAAAAGCTGCTTCTGCAAAAAGGAGCAGCTTTTTTTGCTACTTTCAATCTCCAATAATAGCGTTCTATCTTTCTTTCTAAAAAAAAATATGAAAAAACGCCCTTTCTCTAACCTCTGATTTCCAACCAC
>NZ_KN389985.1:103168-111060 GCF_000213295.2 Capnocytophaga sp. oral taxon 329 str. F0087 | reverse complement strand
CCCCAAACCATATATTAGAAACCACTGAAGGCCACTTCTGCTGCATCCAGTTAGCCACCCGTTGCATACGCTTCTTGCCAAAAAAGCCTTTTAAAAATGGGTGTTCTGAAAGCCGATAGTAAAAATTATTAAAGTTATTTACACTCGCTACATTACCCGCTATAATCCCCGATAAAAATAAAAATATCCCCGCAATACAAGCGTGTAAAAACACAGGTGTATGCCAAATATTCAAATCTTCCAATAAGTGATAACTCTTCTTAGCTGCAAAATTATAGCCCAACCACGAGCTTACCCCCACTATCAGCAACATCGATACCGGAAACGCCCCAAATACATTCCCCACAAAAGCAATAAACTGCGAGCGAAACAAGCGCGTAAAAAGTGCTGTAAATGCCGAATATTGCTTATACTTTTCTTTGGTATCATTTACATTGAGGTTTTCCAACGTCTTAGCAATAGTCGATGCCGTCATTGCAGGCTGTTTAGTAGCCAAGGTAGAGCCTGTAAGGTAAATCATCACAAAACCTATGGCATAATTCAAACTGTAATTAAAGGCACGCAAAAAAGCGCTCTGGTCAGGAATCATAGAAAGGGAGAGCTTTATCAAACACATAAAAGCCACTATCACCCCACCCCATAGAGCAGTCTTAAGCATCTTAAAATACTCTCCTTTAGTAGAAGTAATATAGTGTTCTCCTGTCTTACCCGTATAATTAGTGATTTCATAAGTGATATTATACACACTATCGTCTATAAGTTTGCGCACATTGTTCTTTTTAGAATTAGTTTTCACCATATCTAAATAAAAATCAATAGCTTTTTCGCGCATATCACTATCTTTTTGTATAAAAAGATAATTATAAAGCCTTTTTATACGTTTCAGCTGCTGCCGTATAAGCAAAAGTGTCTGGTTTACACTAAAATTAACCCCGTATTTTCCTGCATTAGCATCTGCTTTATTAACAAAATCCTCACACTGTCCTACCAATATATTCAGTTGCTTATAGTCTAACTCCTGATCCTGTATATACAAATAAGGTCTATCCTCTTTCGCTAATGTTCGTGCTAAATTGTTCAACTCATCATCAAGAGCTATAAACGGACTATTCAAGTGCGCATATTCAGGCACCATACGCAGTACATCTGTTTGCAAAGCCAGCCCTCCCATACGTTGCGAGAGTATCATTATAGCCAAAAGTATTTGTTGCGAGGTCGTTTTTCCTTCATTCTGATAAAAAGTCTCTACACCCAATATATCCAATAGCTCCTTCCAATTTTCCATCGGTATACGCAAGAGCCACTTAGCATCAGAAGGCTTATAAAAAAGCTGATTTAGCACATACTGTATACTATCTTGCGAAGGCTGGTCAGGTATCAATTGGTGACCTATACGCCGCCGCAATTCTTTAAAAAACGACACACTATTCAGCAACCCCGCATCAGTAAAAAGAATCACCTTCTTTTTGTTAGCAAATACCATATACAGTTTTTCCCTCAAGAAGGCAATACGTTCAGGGTTGTGCTTAAGTTCATCTATAAGTTCCTGTATATGAATAGATTTATTTTTATTCTTCCGTCTAAAATAGTTGATAAGTTCAAAAACAAAGTCTATAGGCTCATAATTTTCAGAAGTATGTATATAGGCTTCAAAGATTTCGTATATAGAATGTCTTTTACAGTTAATAAGCATAAAAAGTATGTTTTAGAATTATGAGGTGCAAAGATACAAAAAAATAGCAAATAATTGACAAATAAAAAAAGGCCACCTTCCCGGCAGCCTTTTATGTTTTTTATTGTTTTATTTAATTAAAAGTTATAGCGTACGCCAAAGCTAAAGGTACGACCATCACCAAAGTATACTCTGTTATTTACATCTATACCCTTATAGGTTATACTTCTATCTGTAGCGTGTATATTATCATACGACTCATTTATATAATAAGTATCTAACAAGTTATATACGTGTGCAAAAAATGAAATACGCTGTTTTTCAGTAAGTTGCCATTTATAAGAAGCCCCTAAGTCGAACAAATGAAAAGCAGGTAATCTCAATGCTCCTTTTTCAGCCGCTTGTTTAGAAGTAAATGACGAAACGTTTAAGTTTGCATATAAGTTATCTACATATCTCCAATCTATATCTATTTTCAGATTATCAATAGGCGATACTATTAATCCTAGGGCAGCAGTCGTCTGAGCTGTTGTTCCTACTTTCACATCTTCTAAGAAAAGTTTTGTTTGAGCAGCGCTTCCTGCAGGCACTTCATTACCTTGCAAGTCTATCGGATTACTGTTTTCGTTGATAAGTGTACCTGTAGCATCTCCTTTGTAAAACCAATCTCCTAACGAAAGCATCGCATTTACTTTCAGATATTTATTGATCTTAGCATTAGCTTCTAATTCTACACCTTGGTGTACTTCCTCAATCCCTAAAATATTGGCAAAAGCACGAATTTCGTTTCCTCCTATCGTCAAGTTATTAGGTTTGCGCAAAAAGCGGTCTTTCCAAGAAGTGCGATATAGGTTCAAGTTAGCATTCAAAAACTCTGATTTAAAACCATACCCTAATTCCATTCCCAATATCTTTTCATTAGTAACCAACGGGTTCAAGAAGTTTTTATAATTAGGATAAACTGAGTCAAAGAAAGGTTGTTTAGAGTAATAACCTATATTAGCAAATACATTATGATGTTCATTGATATTATAGTTTACCCCACCTTTGATATTGTAGCCCACAATATTTTTAAAGCCTGTTTTTGTATTCATAGCAGTAGCCGAATTACCTCTTACTGCCAAAGTACCTGGCTTCATAAAGTTATCCACACGTTGGTAAGATTGTATTGAAGTAGAACCCTGTACGAATGCTGAAAAATGATCATCTGAATACTCAAATTGAGAGAATAATCCAAACCATTTTACCTCTCCATCATTACTATAGCCTATTTGTTCTTCTACCGGTGATACTTTAGCAAACGGATTAAAAGATATATCTGCAGGCTTTACAGCATTTATAATATTCTGATTACGAGGGGCAGTTACATTTTTATTTGAAGTATCGTAGTACGAATTACCACCTAACAAATCTGTAATTACCTTATGGTGATATCCGTAATAATATCTTGCATCTAACCCCATATTAAATGTGAAGTTTTTGTCAATTTGGTGCTGAAGATTAGTCAAAATTCCATACCAGTCGTGCGAGTTCACTGAGCCACCACGCGCAAAACCTTGTCTTCCTCTAAACTTCTGTCCATTAGGAGCTGTTACTTCTCCCTCTCTATTTATTTCCCCTGGGTGCTGCATTGGGGCTAATCCCTCTACTGCTTCCCCTTTGTTATAGCGTACCACTTTATCAAAGTCTATAAGACCATCTTCAGTACGTACTGACGAAATATTTACATTCTTCAAAGAATAAGTAGTACCATTAGGAGTAATAGCAGAACCTTGTCCCTCATTGCTTGAACCCATACCTCTACCTACTGAAGCGTAAAGTACTGTACTCAAAGATGTACTTTCTGTAATATTCCAATCCCAATTCAGCATCGCTACAGGTTTGTGATACACATTTCTTCTGGTTGAAAACTCTTCCCCATTTAGGTAACCCCAATCCGAGTTATAACGTCTGTTAGGTTTGTCAGCTGTACCTCCATAGCGTTGATAATTTTGTATAGAAGTAGAGTAACGTTGATGATGCCACTGAGGCGCGCCTGTAAACATCAACTGAAAACTATGTTTCTTAGAAGGTTCAAATCCTAAAGCAAAATAATAATTATAAGCATCAAAATTAGTACCATCAGCATACTTACTACCTCCGCTCTTACCAAACAATACTGAAGCTGACCAGCCTGTTGTAGTCTTTCCTGTGTTATACGATACCGAACCCTTATATTCACCACTGCTACCATAGCTAGCATAAGCAGTACCTCCTTCGCTCATATCCGAAGCACGCGTAATAAAGTTAATCGTACCTCCTACTGAAGCAATCGCTATTTTCGAAGCCCCAAGTCCGCGCTGTATTTGCATAGCCGAAGTTACATCCGATAGCCCAGACCAGTTACTAAAATAAACAGTACCACCCTCCATATCATTCACAGGCATACCATTTACCATTACAGCTACGTTTTTACTATCAAAACCTCTCACATTAATATTCGAGTCTCCAAAGCCCCCTCCACTTCTTGAAGCATATACCGAAGGCGTACGGTTTAGTATCTCAGGTAGTTCACGAGTGCCGAGTTTATCTACTATCTCAGCCGCCTGAATAGTCGATACCGCCACAGGAGTCTTGCGTTCCTTAGCAATATCTATAAGGGTACTCTTAGCAGTTACTACCACTTCCCCAAGCGATTGCTGATCGCTTTCAAGCACCACTCTTAAGTGAGCCTTCCCATTAGTCAGTTTATAAGGCACGGACTTAGTTACATACCCCAAGTACGACACCTCTATAGTACCTGTATTGGCACTTACCGTTAGGCTGAACTTACCGTCCATATCTGTCGAAACCCCGTGCGCGGTACCTTTTACCAGCACGCCCGCTCCCATCAATGGCACTTTCTCGTCACCATCAATAATTTCGCCCGTTACTACACCACTTTGTGCATATAACACAGTTGTCAGTAAGAAAATCGCTACGTTTAAAAACCAGTTTTTCATTGTTTTAGTCAAATTAGTTATCCGTTATTTGTCAGTGCAAAGGTACTGCTTTTTTTTATATAACCTACACTTTTCGTAAACTTTTTATAAAAACTTTTTTTCAACACCTCTCTGCTTTTGAACAGAAATGTTAAAACGAAAAAATATAACATTTTATAACTTCTGAATATCAGATATATACAATAAAATGTTACAAATACAACAAAAATGAAACGTTAAAATTTAACTATTTTTTAAATATAACCTTACCTTTGCACGCTTAAAAAATTATATCGTTCTTTACAAAAAGCATATTTTTTCTCTTATCTCATTTTTTTAATTCTTTAACTGAAGGAAAATTGACAGAGTTTATGACGAACGATGAGCGAACAATGAGCGAAGGAAAGTCGGCGAGCTGGCGTAGCCGAGTATGTGACGAACAAAAGTCGGTAAGTTAGCGCCGAGTATGTAACGAACGATAACCAAAACATTAATACTTAATATTGTAATGAGTAAAAAGAAACTCTGTACTAAAGCCTTTATATTTGTAGCGATACTGTTTTTCCTCTTCGGCGGACTAACAGTACTCGTCCAATTACTATTACCTCACCTACGCGATGTATTCGGACTCAACTATACCCATACGGGTCTGATAGTATTCTTCTTTTTCTTGCCTTACCTATTATTTTCTATCCCTGCAGGATATATCCTTACCAGAACGGGCTATCAACGTGGTATTATCTTAGGCTTAGCCCTTATTGCTTTAGGGGCATTGCTTTTTCATCCTGCTGCCGACGAACGCTCTTTCTCTCTTTTTATGGCAGCTATTTTCGTATTGGGTAGCGGAATTACTTTTTTGCAAGTAGCAATCAATCCGTATGTAGCAGTATTGGGCAGCGAAACCACTACCCCCAGCCGACTTACTTTTTCTCAGGCATTCAACGCTTTAGGAACAACTTTTGCTCCTATAGCTGCCGCAGTATATCTACTAAAAGATGAAGTAAAAAACGCTGCTGAAATCAATCACCTCGATTATATAGACAGAAGTATTTATTTGCAAGCGGAAGCATTAGCTATACAGATTCCCTCTCTTTATATTGCCTTAGGGGCTATCATATTAGCCCTTATTTTCTCAGTTACCAAACTGCCTTGTGTCAATTTAACTGCTGAAGAAGAGATAAACAAAGAAAGCTGCCTCTATTTATTAAAGAAGAGTTCTCTACTATTAGGAGCAATAGGAATTTTTGTATATGTAGGGGCTGAAGTAGTGATAGGCAGTTTTGCAGTCAATTATTTTGTAGAAATTAATATAGCAAAAGAAATTTTAGAGAGTCCTACTATGAGTACTTTACTCATCGGCTTAGGCAAAGTACTAGGCTCTGACCTTACCTCAGCTGACCCTAAGGCTATTGTGGCTATCTTCTTAACTTTCTATTGGGGGAATGCTATGATAGGGCGTTTTATAGGGGCATACCTTACTAAGGTATTTGCGCCTGCCAAAGTACTAATGCTTTCCTCATTAATAGTCATTCTACTCATTCTCATCTCTATTAATGCCGATGGACTATTATCTATGTGGAGTTTATTATTCATCGGACTGTTCAATTCTATTATGTTCCCCACTATTTTTGCATTGAGTAGTGAAGGACTTGGAGAGATGAAAACACAAGTGTCTGCTATTCTCTGCACTATGATTGTTGGCGGCGGTTTCATACCACTCCTTTATGGCTTCTTCACCGATTATGTAGGGTTCAGAATGGCTTTCTTTATACTCATACTTTGTTATGGCTATATTCTTTTCTTTGGTTTCTATAAAACAAATAGATAACCTTTCTATTAACAATTAATAAATTTACAATTAACAAAAAAAACTTTGCCAAAGGTCTTCTACAACCTTTGGCAAAGTTTTTTATATAACTATATAACTGAAATTCTTATTTAGCTAATTCTACAAATAGCTCTTCTCCTTCTTTTGCTACTTTTGCTACTTTCTTGCTGGTAAGTCCTTTGATAGCCTTATCCCATTTCTTATTAGAAAGAGCTGCTTGTTCTTTAAGCGCATCAAGTAACAATTTCTCTGAGGTTTTTAGTAGTTCAAAGATTACCTTTTCATCTTCTGATAGCTCTACGCCTTTCTTTTCGGGGCGCATTTGCGGGAAGAAAAGGACTTCTTGTATGCTCTCATTATTGGTTAGGAACATAATCAATCTATCCATACCAATTCCCAAACCAGAGGTAGGAGGCATACCATATTCAAGAGCGCGCAAGAAATCTTGGTCTATAAACATTGCCTCGTCATCACCTTTTTCTGAAAGACGTAATTGCTCTTCAAAGCGTTCACGCTGATCTATAGGGTCATTAAGCTCAGAGTAGGCATTAGCAATCTCCTTACCACATACCATTAACTCAAAACGCTCAGTAAGTTCAGGATTATCGCGGTGTTCTTTAGTAAGTGGCGACATTTCTTTAGGATAGTCGGTGATGAAAGTAGGCTGGATAAAGTTGCCTTCGCACTTCTCTCCAAATATTTCATCTATCAGTTTACCTTTGCCCATTGTCTCGTCTACCGCTATACCGATAGAGTGTGCAAAAGCTCTCAATTCTTCTTCTGTTTTCCCTGTAATGTCAAAACCAGTGAACTGCTTAATCGCATCGGTCATCGTTACACGAGGGTAAGGTGCTTTAAAATCAACTGTGTGAGCTCCGAAAGTTGCTTTAGTGGTACCATTTACTGCTATAGCACAATGCTCAAGCAAACGCTCTGTGAAATCCATCATCCAGTTGTAATCTTTATAAGCCACATAGATTTCCATCGCAGTAAACTCTGGGTTATGAGTTCTATCCATTCCCTCATTGCGGAAGTTCTTAGAAAACTCATACACCCCATCAAAACCTCCTACAATAAGGCGTTTTAAATAGAGCTCATTAGCAATACGCATATAGAGTGGAATATCCAATGCATTGTGGTGAGTGATAAACGGACGCGCACTAGCTCCCCCTGGGATAGCTTGTAGTACGGGGGTTTCTACTTCCAAATAGCCTGCCTCATTAAAAAACTGACGCATAGCATTGAATAACTTGGTACGCTTGATAAACACTTCTTTTACTTGAGGGTTTACTACCAAATCCACATAACGCATACGATAGCGCTGCTCAGGATCAGTAAAGGCATCGTGCACTTTGCCATCAGCATCTACTTTAGGCATAGGCAGCGGGCGCAATACTTTAGAAAGAAGAGTAAAGTTCTTAACCATCACTGT
>NZ_KN389985.1:100242-102349 GCF_000213295.2 Capnocytophaga sp. oral taxon 329 str. F0087 | reverse complement strand
TTTTCACCCATCTTAGTGATAAACAAATACCCCTCTACTCCTATAAAGTCACCTAAGTCAAGAAGTTTTTTGAATACCTCATTATAAAGGGTTTTATCCTCATCCGGACACATTTCATCACGGTTGAAGTAAAGCTGTACACTACCTTCACTATCTTGTAGGGTAGCAAATGATGCTTTTCCTTGCACACGTAGCGACATTAATCGTCCAGCAACGATAACTTCCTTGCCTTCCTCATAATGTGTTAGTATGTCCTTAGAGGTAGTATTTACAGGATATAGCGGAGCAGGATAAGGATTTATCCCTAATTCTTTTAATTTGGTTAGTTTTTCTCTACGAATGATTTCTTGTTCTGATAACATTTTTTTAATAATTAATGTTTAATACTACTCCTTATAAACACCCATACTGAGGTATTTATCCATACGTTTCTCTATAAGACGGTCTGCTGGTAGTTTTTTAAGTTCTTTATAAGCTGCTAAAATCACTTTGCGCACTGTTACAAACATTGCCTCGCGGTCGTGATGCGCCCCTCCCATAGGTTCTTTGATGATTTCATCAATGAGTTTCAGTTTTTTCATATCAGGAGCGGTGAGTTTCAAAGCTTCAGCAGCTTCTTTTTTATACTCCCAGCTACGCCATAAAATAGACGAACAAGATTCTGGCGAAATCACTGAATACCAAGTATTTTCTAGCATATATACCCTATCGCCTATGCCTATACCCAAAGCTCCTCCTGAAGCTCCTTCGCCTATGATGAATACAATAGTAGGCACTTTTAATCGTGACATCTCTAAAAGGTTACGAGCAATAGCTTCTCCTTGTCCGCGCTCTTCAGCCTCTATACCAGGGAAAGCACCTGGAGTATCTACAAAACAAACTATCGGAATATTAAACTTCTCAGCTTGCTTCATTAGGCGGAGAGCCTTGCGGTAGCCTTCAGGGTTTGCCATACCAAAATTGCGATACTGGCGCATCTTAGTGTTTACCCCTTTTTGTTGCCCTATAAACAAAAAGCTCTGGTCATCAATCTTACCAAAACCACCTATCATCGCCTTATCGTCTTTTACGGTACGATCGCCGTGTAGCTCAAGGAAAGTATCCCCTGCTAAGGCTTTGATGTAGTCAAGGGTATAAGGACGGTCGAGGTGACGCGATATTTGCACGCGCTGCCACGCTGTCAGATTACCATAGATATCTTTCTTTACTTGGTTTAGTTTTTTTTCTATTTTCTTGCAAGCATCACTCATATCCACTTCACTTTCATCACCAATGAGCATACACTTTTGCATTTGTTCTTCTAACTCTTTTATAGGTTGTTCAAAATCTAAATATTCCATAACAATTCGTTATTTGATTTTCAGAGGGCAAAGATACAAACTAATTAGCAAATTAGCAAATTTGTAAATTGGCTAATTTTCCAATTTCCCTATTTCATATTTATAGTGGTATAGCACCGAGACTATTTTCCCGTCTTTGCGCGCAGGTTGTAGCACAGGTAGTTGTGCAATAACTCGCTGTACCTCAGCGGTTAAATACTCAGTAGGTAGCTGCATTTTTAGCACTCTCACCACCCCATCAGTACCAATACAAAGCGTTAGCTGAATAAACCCTTTTGCACATATATCGCCTGAAATATTAAGATGTTCCCTCATAAAATCGTCCATACTCTCTTTGAAGCACGTCCATTGGTATTTGGTAGCCACCTGCGTACATTTACCACTGAAAGCAGGCGCTTCGGTCACTAATAGGTAGGGTATAGCTTTTTGTACTTCAGGGTCTTGTATACTGTCTTGTAGCGAGGTTAGGGTCTGTAGTGTTTCTTTTGGAGGCTGATAGGCAAACATTTTACTACTATCAGTTAGCTCGGCAGTATACGTTTCTTTGTGAAAAATATTGAATAAACTAATCGATACCGAGATAAACGACACTAGCAAAGCACAACCTGCCCCTATTTTATTAGATGATTCCATACAAATTTGCTAATCTACTAATTTTACAAAACGACAATAAGCGCACTCTTTTAAGCGCGCTTATTGTATTATATTTTTAAAGCAAATTAAGATTGTAGTTTAAAGTTGATAGGGTAAGCAAATGTTACTGGGGT
>NZ_KN389985.1:86696-99691 GCF_000213295.2 Capnocytophaga sp. oral taxon 329 str. F0087 | reverse complement strand
TTTCGATGATACGTTTTGCTTCAGCTTCCAATAGTTTATCAGTACCACGAACACCTAATACAGTGATAGTACCATCAACATTAATACGGAAACTCACATTCACTTTTCCTTGTATACCCATCTCTAGAGCAGCAGGTGGATAGACGAAGTTTTTGCTTACGTGTTTATCCAAGTTTTCTTTGAAGCACTGAAACTGTCTGTCTTTAGGCTCGTTTTTGCAAGCATCAAACATCGGTTTATCTTCAATGATAGTGAAAGGCACATCAATAGGAATATCATCTACTGGTTCAGAAGGTTTGATATCCTTTACTTCAGCTACTTTTTCTTCTTTAGTAGTTTCGTTGCTGGCAATTGCTTGCTCTTGGATATTAGCCTTGTTGTCTACCACTTCCACGTCTTGTACTTCAGCAGGAGCTGGTGGTGGCGGTGGTGGCGGTGGGGTATCAGGAGCTTCTACCACGAAGTTTTCTTGATCCTCATCAAGTGGCTTATTTAGCTCTGACTGTCGATCGTCTTTCTTAGCTTTGTCATACATTTTAGCTTCAAAGCCCCATAATGAGAGACCTGAAACGATAGCAAAACCAATAGCAAAGAACAATCCACTACTTTTTGCCAAGTCGGCTTTCGGATTTTTTTTAGGTTGCATAATGATTTTCTTTTAAAAGGTTATTAAATTATATTTTAACAATTATCTAAAAAGCTCTTTATATCTTGTCATAAAAAGTAAAGCAACAATTATGCCAAACGTGTTAAACACCATATCCATAGGGTCTGCCGACCGTGTGGTGGTTAACCACCCTTGCAGCAATTCTATAGTGCCTCCTAAGATAAAAGCACTTACAAAAGCCCACAAATTGAGTTTTTTAGCGCTTTTGAACGCTTGTGTTTCTTTACCAAAACTTACTATAAACAATACAGTATACCCAAAGTAAAAACCAAAGTGCACTACCTTGTCTAAGTAAGGAATTCGCGGAGCATCAGGCATTTCCTTGCCCGACATAAGGCACAAAATGAATATTATTAGCACCCATACCCCCCACGCTATAATGTATTTATACTTAAGCATCTATGAGCTGTCTGTATTCTTCTGCAGTTAGTAGGGTGTCCCACTCTTCAGGGGCACTCATTGCTATCTGTATCATCCAACCTTCGCCATAAGGGTCGGTATTCACCACCTCTGGCTTGCGAATCAGTGGCTCGTTAAAAGCTATCACTTCGCCACTCACAGGCATAAAAAGGTCTGAAACTGTTTTTATAGCTTCTACTGTGCCAAAAATAGTATCCTGAGGCAGGGTATCGCCTACTGTTTCTACTTCTACATATACGATGTCACTCAACTCTCGTTGTGCAAAGTCGGTAATACCTACAGTAGCCGTATTGCCCTCGCGGCGCACCCAAGCGTGGTCTTTAGTATATTTCAAATCAGACGGAAAGTTCATATCGGAAAAGTTTGTTTATTTATAAAAGCGTGCCAAAAGTAGTACATTATTTTGAGACTGCCAAATTTTTCTTAAAAAAGTTTTAATTTATCTGCTACACTACGGTCATTTGCCAATCGCTGTATTTTGTTCTGACCACCGAGTTTGCCTAGCGACTTCATATAGCTAGCAAACCCTCCGGCAGGTACTTCAGTAATTTTTAGCGGCTGTAGCACCTTACCCTGTATTAGGTCGTAATAATACATATTTTGCTTTTGCAATGCCTCGTCTATCACTTGGGCAAAGCGTTGCATATCAGCAGGTTTTTGTTCAAATTCTACAAACCACTCGTGGTAAGGCAATTGCCCATCTGTAGGATTGACTTGCGGAGCTACGGTAAACTCAGTAATCCCTGCCCCTGTAGCTTCGAGTGCTTGCTGCATAGCTTCTTCTACCTCTTTGGCTATCACGTGTTCGCCAAAAGCCGAAATAAAATGCTTAATACGCCCTGTTACTACTATACGATAAGGAGCAAGAGAGGTAAACTGTACCGTATCACCTATATTATAGCCCCATAAACCTGCATTGGTAGAGATAATAAGAGCGTAATTCACCCCTAACTGTACCTCTTGTAGGGGTATCCGCTTAGGCTGCTGGCTAAAGAAGGTATCTGCTTCTACAAATTCGTAGAAAATACCAGCATTCAGCAATAAAAGCATTCCTTTTTCGGTCTGACTATCTTGGTAAGCAAAAAAACCTTCGCTGGCAGGGTAAAGCTCTATACTATCTACCTTCCGCCCTATAAGGTGCTCAAACTTTTGTCGATAAGGCTCGTAGTTCACCCCTCCGTAGATAAAAAGATTGAAGTTAGGAAATAGTTGTCCTACTTTCAGCCCTGAGCGCGTATAGAGTCGCTCGAAGTACATTAACACCCACGAAGGAATACCGCTAATAAGGGTCATATTTTCCGAGAAAGTCTCGGTAACTATAGCTTCTACCTTTGTCTCCCAATCCTCAATACAATTTGTTTTATAAGAGGGCATACGGTTGCGCTGTAAGTAGGCAGGCACATAGTGGGCTACAATCCCTGAGAGCCTACCGGTTTTAATACCATTTTTTTCACCCAATATCGGACTCCCTTGCAGGAATATCATTTTCCCCTCTACAAAAGCTGCTTTTTTAGTTTCGTGTATATAGCAGAGTATGGCATCGCGGGCTGCCTGTATGTGGAAAGGCATAGAGGCTTTGGTAATAGGTATGTACTTTGCTCCGCTGGTAGTGCCTGAAGTTTTGGCAAAATAAAGCGGTTTCCCCTTCCATAGCACATTGGGCTCCCCCTCCACTACCCTTTCTATATAGGGGCGCAATGCCTCATAATCGCGTATCGGCACACGGGCTACAAAATCATCATAGCTTTTAATCTCATCAAAATGATGGTCGCGCCCAAAAGCCGTGTCTTTGGCTTGTGCTATCAGTTGCTCAAATACCTTTTGTTGTGTAGCGACAGGATTTTTTGCCCATCGGTCTATCCTTTTTCTAACAATAGCGGCAAATATTTTTGAAAGATACGATTTTATCATCTTTTTTGAATTTTGAGTATGAATTATCAATTATGATTTGCAAATTGATAAAGCTTTTTAAGAGGGCGTCGGTTGCCACCGAGTTTAATCGGGTTTGCCATTCTGGCATTAGCGAGTACCTCAGGGGCGATATGGCAATCTACTGAAGGGAATTTAGCCAAATAATCGGTATGCCAGTCTTCAGCAGGCTGAAATACCCTAAAAGGTTCGCACTCTACCACTATGGGCTGTGTATAGCGGGCAGCGAGCTTGCGTAGGGCGTGCTCAGCGGTAATGCGCTGTTGCTCATTCACGTAATAAATACCTGTACGGTAATGAGTACCTACATCTGTGCCTTGCTGATTGAGCGAGGTAGGGTCAATAGTGGAAAAAAATAGCGCAAGCAGTTTCTTAAAACTCAGCTGTTGAGGGTCATAAGTCAGCTTTACAGCCTCAGCATAACCCGTCTCGCCCGTTACCACCTCTTCGTAAGTAGGCTTATTAGTATGTCCGTTTACGTAGCCCGATTGCACGCTTAGTACTCCGCGCACTTGCTTAAAAAAGTGCTCGGTACCCCAAAAGCATCCTCCCGCTAAGTAAATTACTTCGGGCTCTGGTGCTGACTGTATAGGCTGTCTTTTCTTCATCTGTTAGTTATTTTTCTAAAATGGAACACCGGTATCATCGGTAGGCTCAGGAGTGCCAAAAGCCTGCGAGGGTTGCCCTGTCGGTAGGGGTTCAAAGGCTACCTTATCATTCATCTTCGAACCTAACTCTTGGGTAGCAAAAGGTGTATATCCGTATTCATCTAAATTAGCAAACCTACCCAAATGCCCTTCAAACTTCAAGCGTATATTATCTAACCCCCCATTGCGGTGTTTAGCTACTATAAACTCAGCTTGCCCTGCTGTAGGGGTTTGGGCTTCGTCATCCCATTCGTTAATCTTGTAGTATTCAGGTCGATAGATAAACGAAACGATGTCGGCATCTTGCTCTATGGCTCCGGACTCACGCAAGTCAGACAGCTGTGGACGTTTATGACCAGGGCGTGCCTCTACATTACGCGAAAGCTGTGATAGGGCAATAACAGGGACGTCTAACTCTTTAGCTAATGCCTTCAGGTTGCGCGAGATAGTAGATATTTCCTGCTCACGGTTGCCCACCCCTTTGCTACCGCCTGCCGTCATCAGCTGTAGATAGTCGATAACTATAAGCTTGATGCCAAATTGGGTAGAGAGACGGCGTGCTTTAGCGCGAAGGTCGAATATAGAAATCGAGGGAGTATCGTCTATATACAAAGGAGCTTTTTCGAGGTCTTTTACCTTAGTATTCAGCACAAACCACTCGTGTTCTTCGAGTTTTCCGGTACGCAACTTTTCTGACGAAAGTCCTGTTTCAGAAGAAATCAGACGGGTGATAAGCTGTACTGCCGACATCTCGAGCGAAAAGAAAGCTACTGGTATGTTCTGCCCTACGGCTATATTGCGTGCCATCGAAAGGGTAAGGGCAGTTTTACCCATACCAGGACGCGCGGCTATGATAATAAGGTCGCTAGCTTGCCACCCTGAGGTCAGTTGGTCGAGCTTAGTAAAGCCAGAGGGCACCCCACTAAAGCCATCAGTTTTATTAGAAAGTTCTTGTATTTTTTTCAGTGCCTTCAGTACCAAATCGCCTGCTGCTTCGCTTGAGCGTTTTAGGTTGCCTTGGGTTACCTCATAGAGCATCTGCTCGGCATTGTCTAATGAGTCGAACACATCGCGGGTATCATCATAAGCATCTTCTATTATTTTAGCTGATATTTCTATCAGCTTTCGCTTGATAAACTTCTGCAAAACGATGCGGGCGTGAAACTCTACATTGGCAGACGACGATACTCGTTGAGTAAGGTTGATAAGGTAAAACTCACCCCCAGCGGCTTCTAGGTTACCCGTACGGCGCAACTGCTCGGCTACGGTTAGTAGGTCGATAGCTTCTGATTGATTAAAAAGCTCAAAGATAGCCTGATAGATAAGCTGGTGTTGCTTTTTGTAGAAAACCTCAGGGTTGAGAATATCTATAACATCATCAACTCCTTTTTTATCAATGAGCATAGCCCCCAAGATAACTTCTTCTAGATTAAGGTCTTGAGGGGGTATTTTGCCGCGCTCAATAGTAGGCTGCGGACGTGAGTTCCGTTGCAAAGACGGTGTATTTTCGGGTATAGGGGTAATATCAGTTTCATTCATACGGCAAAGGTAAGAATAATTTGCCAATTAGCAAATTTAATGATTTGACAAACAGATTTTTTTTCTCTTCACACCTACCCTTTACTTTAGATATACTTACCCTTTAGGATCACCGAACAATAAACGAACAATCCCCGAAGTACAAATAACTATTTACCCTGCCAAAACTAGAAAAAATATCCTCATTCCTCCCAGTCTCACCCGTCCCACCTGTTTCACCCGTCCCATAATCGCCGGTGCGGCTCGCACTCCCACCCGTCCCATAATCGCCGGTGCGGCTTGCACTCCCACCTGTCCCACAATCGCCAGTGGGGCTCGCACTCCGACTCTTCCTAAAATTTGCTAATTCCCAAATTATTTGTACCTTTGCAACAAATTTGCTAATCCCCAATATTAGCACATCGACAAATTAAAAATGAATATACTAAGATTTATAACTGCAGGAAACGTAGATGACGGCAAAAGTACCCTCATCGGCAGACTGCTATACGACAGCAAAAGCATATTGGCTGACCAGTTAGAAGCCCTCGAACAACAATCTAAAAATAAAAACGACGATGGTATAGACCTCGCTATCCTAACCGATGGTCTGCGTGCCGAGCGCGAACAAGGCATCACTATAGATGTGGCATATCGCTATTTCGCTACCCCTAAGCGCAAGTTTATCATCGCCGATGCCCCTGGCCATACCCAGTACACCCGCAATATGATAACCGGTGCCTCTAACTCGCAGCTTATCATCATCTTAGTCGATGCCCGCAATGGGGTAACCGAACAAACGCGTCGTCACTCTATTATCGCCTCCCTGCTTAACATACCCGAAGTGGTGGTAGCCGTAAATAAAATGGACTTGGTAGGCTATGCTGAAGATACTTTTGAAAACATCAAACGCGAATACGAAACCGTTGCCAAACGTTTGGGACTCAAAAGCGTGCATTACTTCCCTATTTCGGCTTTCGTAGGCGATAATATAGTGAATACCACTGAGGCAATGCCTTGGTATAAAGGCACTTCGCTTTTAGACTTTTTAGAGACAATAGAAATTAGTCAGAACAGCTACAAAGAGCGGCGTTTTCAGGTGCAATACGTTATACGCCCACAGACCGAAGCCCTACACGACTATCGAGGCTATGCAGGCGAAATCATTTCGGGCACTTACCGCAAAGGCGATGCAATAGTGGTACTACCCGAAGGTATCAGCACTAAGATAAGCAAAATAGAGCGCAATGGCGAGGAGGTAGCCGAAGCTAAAGCTGGCGAGCCTGTAGTGATGCACATTGAAGACGATATCGACATTTCGCGCGGTGACTACTTTGCCAGCGAAGAGGCTGAACCCGCTCAAAGTCAAGAGATAGAAGCGATTGTCTGCTGGATGGACAAGCGCGCCCTAAAAGAGGGCAACAAGTACCTACTACAGCAGCGCAGTCGATTGGTGAAGGTAGTAGTAAAAGAAATTGCCTATAAGATAGATGTCAATACCCTCGACCAAGAAGAAGAGGTGGAAAGCGTAAAACTCAATGAGATAGCCAAAATACGTATAAAAGCAGCAGCCCCTTTAGTATATGATGCTTTTACTGACAATCCGCCAATGGGCAGCGCTATTCTAATAGATGAAACCAGCAACGCTACCGTAGGCGCTGTAATGATAGCATAACCCCCTAAACCTAAAATCTAAATATTAAACAATATGACAAAGAATACATTAACCTCAGAAGAGGCTATGGCTCTAGAAAACCAGTACGGAGCGCATAACTATCACCCCCTGCCAGTAGTGCTTAGCAAAGGGCAAGGCGTATACGTGTGGGATGTGGAAGGAAAACGTTATTTCGACTTCCTTTCCTCTTATTCTGCTGTAAACCAAGGGCACTGCCACCCACGTATCATCAAAGCGCTAACAGAACAAGCGCAAACGCTTACCCTTACCTCTCGCGCTTTTTATAACGACAAATTAGGCGTATATGAAAAGTATGTTACTGAATATTTTGGCTTTGAGAAAGTCCTTCCTATGAATACAGGAGCTGAAGCGGTAGAAACAGCTATCAAAATATGCCGTAAATGGGCTTACGAACAAAAAGGCGTACCCGAAAGTGCTGCTATTATCATCGTATGCGAGCAGAACTTTCACGGGCGCACTACTACAGTAGTCTCTTTTTCGTCTGACAAGAATGCGCGTACTAACTTCGGGCCTTATACACCGGGCTTTGTATCAGTACCATATAACGACTTAGCTGCCTTAGAAAAAGTATTGGCTGAAAATGCAGCTACCGTAGCAGGTTTTTTAGTAGAGCCTATACAAGGCGAAGCGGGAGTATATGTGCCTTCTGAAGGTTACCTAAGTGGTGCTAAAGCCTTATGCGAACGTTATAACGCCCTTTTTATAGCCGATGAGGTACAAACAGGCGTAGCGCGTACTGGCAAGCGTTTGGCAGTAGACCACGAGAATGTTAAGCCCGATATTTTAATACTTGGCAAAGCTATCAGCGGAGGGGTTTATCCTGTAAGTGCAGTACTTGCCGATGACCGCATTATGCACGTAATAAAAGCGGGACAGCACGGCAGTACCTTTGGGGGTAACCCTTTGGCAGCGGCTGTTGCTATAGAAGCGCTACAAGTGGTAAAAGACGAACAATTGGCTGAAAATGCCGCTCGTTTAGGTGAGATTTTCCGCAAAGAGCTCAGCGACTATATCAAAAACTCAAAGGTAGCTACTTTAGTACGCGGCAAAGGACTGCTGAATGCAGTAGTTATCAACGACACTGAAGATAGCGATACCGCGTGGAACATCTGCCTAAGGATGCGCGATAATGGACTATTAGCTAAACCTACCCACGGCAATATCATTAGGTTTGCGCCTCCATTAGTAATGAACGAAACAGAATTAAGAGAGTGTATTAACATCATTATCAATACCCTAAAGGAATTTGAAAATTAGTCGTTAGAGGTTAGAAGCTAACAACTAAAAACTAAAAACTAATATCTAAAAAAAATGTACAATTTATTAAAAGGAAAGAGAGGTATCATATTTGGTGCCTTAGACGAAAATTCAATTGCGTGGAAAACTGCAGAGCGTGTACACGAAGAAGGTGGTAAGTTTGTGCTTACCAATGCCCCTGTAGCTATGCGTATGGGACAAATAAAAAACTTAGCCGAAAAAACAGGCTCTGAAATTATCCCTGCTGATGCTACTAATATGGACGACCTCGAAAACTTGATTACCAAATCAGTAGAAATATTAGGCGGTAAGTTAGACTTCGTATTGCACTCTATCGGTATGTCGGTAAACGTGCGCAAGAATATACCTTACACCGAGTCTAACTACGCAAATACCGAAAAAGGTTGGGATGTATCAGCCCTATCTTTTCACAAGTTGTGCCAAGTACTCTATAAAAACGATGCGATGAATGAGTGGGGCAGTATTGTAGCCCTCACCTATATGGCAGCACAACGCACTTTCCCCGACTATAATGATATGGCTGATAACAAAGCCTACTTAGAATCTATCGCTCGCAGCTTTGGTTACTTCTTTGGTAAAGACAAAAAAGTACGCGTAAACACTATTTCGCAATCGCCTACCCCTACTACTGCCGGACAAGGCGTAAAAGGTTTTGGTGGCTTTATAGCTTACGCTGATGCAATGTCGCCACTAGGCAACGCTACGGCTCTAGATTGTGCTAACTATACCGTGAGTCTATTCTCTGACCTTACCCGCAAAGTAACAATGCAGAACCTCTACCACGATGGTGGTTTCTCAAGCACTGGCGTAAGCAATGAGGTAATAGAGCGCTTCAGTTAATGAAATATCTATTTATTTTTTTAGTACGATTTTATCAAGTGGTGGTTTCTCCTCTGAAACCACCTACTTGTCGTTATACCCCTACCTGTTCGCAATACGCTCTCGAGGCGCTAAAGAAATACGGTGCTTTTAAAGGAAGCTGGTTAGCCCTAAAACGTATCGCCAGATGCCATCCTTGGGGCGGATGTGGGTATGACCCCGTACCGTAATATTTTTTTGTTTTTTTAGTTTGGTTATTCAACTTTATTTTCGTACATTTGTCTCGATAAAAGTCTTAAAATTCGTAATAGTATGAAAACAAAAGTATTCTTCAGCCTATTAATAGGCTCGGTGGCACTAAGTTTTTCGCAAATACGGATAACCCCTGCCCTAATATACCAAACCATTGCCGAGAAAGGCTATCAAACACAAGAGGTAGTAACACGCTTGGCTGATTATTATTACGCCTCAAAGCTATACCCTAGTGCCTTCACTTGGTATGAAAAGCTAACCACTACTACTGGCTACACGCCCTCGCCCATTGATTTGTACCACTACAGTCAATCGCTGCAAAATATGGGTAAAGACAAAGAGGCACAGCGTGTATTAGCCCAATTTCTTCCTGCCTCACAACGTATGTTTGCTGAGTTATTGCCCAATGCACCCAAAATTGCCAATCCTAATAACTACTCTCACAAAGAGCTTATAGGTATGGTAACCGATGCTGTTAATGGCAGTCTTATCAGCGACGCTCAGATTATCCTCACCAATGAGGCTATGCATACCCTACTTACTGATACTACTGATGATAACGGCTTCTTTGTACTGAGCAATAGGAGCAGTGGCGCGGCTTTTGAGTATGGTTACTTACAAGTGATAAAACCCAATTACGAAGTATTTACATTGCCTTTAATATTTGTTACCCCTGGCGAGATGCAGCAGTTCATACAGCTACTCCCCTTAAGTGTTACTGTAAACCAAGGCGATAATTTAGCTTCTGTTTTTGAAATTGACAATATACATTTCGATTACGGACGTATTAACATACGCTACGACGCTTCGGTGCAATTAGCCAAAATAGTAACTTTCTTAGAAGAGCATCCTAATGTACGCCTCGATATAAAGGTACATACTGATAGCCGAGGCGATGACGATTACAATATGTCGCTTTCAAATACCCAAGCCAAAGTGATTGAGCAATGGCTGATAGATAAAGGCATCTCGCGCAACCGGCTTACCGCTAAGGGATACGGAGAAACACAACCCGTAAATGGCTGTGAAAACGGAGTGCCTTGTACTGAAGAACAACACCAAGCAAACAAAAGAGTAGAGTTTATTGTGAAGTAGGTATTTTTTACTACCTTTGCCCTCTCAAAGCCATCAAACCGATGAAACTACATAATATCAAACTCTTTGTAAAACAGTCAGTAGTATTTAAGGGCTTAGCTTTTGCTGTAGCTTTAGTACTGATACTACAGGTTTTCCCCGAAAAGGCGAAGTTCAAATACGAGTTTCGCAAAGGAGAATTATGGCAGCACGAAAACCTTTATGCCCCTTTTGATTTTCCTTTAAAGAAAACCGCTGAACAGATAAAAGCTGAAGAAGCTCAAATTACAGAGCACTCTACGGTGTACTATCGCCAAGATACAACTGCTTTTACATCGGCATTACAGAAGTTTCAACAGAAGAAAAACGACTATTTTGGTCATATACCCGCTGCCCGTAAGGAGGTTTTGCTACAAAAGGCCGAAACTTTCTTAAAAGACAGTTACCACAAAGGGATTATACTAAAAATGCCAGACAATAGCCCTTCAGAGATAGCCGTTATTAGGCATAACAACCAAATAGAGGAACTGCCAACTGCCCAAATACTCTCATTGCAACACCTCAGCGCGAGTGTAAAGGCTTATTTCCACTCATCTCCTTATAACGAATACGCAAAAAACTACTGCGATTTATTTTTCGATGTACTCACTCCTAACCTAACGGTAGACCAGAATTTCACTCAAAAAACGTTAGACCAAAATCTGAAAGAAATCGTTTTTACTAGAGGTTGGGTGAATAAAGGGAAACTCATTATAGCCAAAGGCGAATTAGTAGAGGGCGAAAAGCTAAACACCCTACAATCGCTAAAAGACGAGTACGAAACACAGACTTGGAACCAGAATAACTACAACTGGTCGCTTTTGGGCTATTACGTATTGGTAGCGATTGTATTGGCAGTGATGGCTCTCTATCTAAAGCTCTACGAGAAGAAAATCTATAAGAGCAACCTAAAATTGGTAGTGGTACTACTAAATATGCTCTGTATGATACTATTTGTAGGTATCGTAGTAAAACACCTGCCAGAATACATCTACATAGTGCCTGTAGCGATGATGGTACTCATACTCAAGTCGTTTTTTGATTTGCGTACTGTCTTTTTTGTCTTTATCTGCACTATTCTCATCACAGGTTTCATAGTGCCTAACAGCTTTCAGTTTGTTTTTATACAGATAATAGCTGCTATGACTATTATTCTGACGCCTAAGAATGTACATTACCGGTTGAGTAGTTTTATTTCAGCAGCCCTCATCACAGGTGCCTACCTAATTATCTACATAGCCTTTCATACTATTACCGAGGGCACCCTCAAAGGCTTAGACCTTTCGCTGCTCACCCTATTCATTCTCAATGGTATAGGTATTCTCTTTTCACAGCCTTTCACCTATATATACGAGCGCACTTTTGGGTTAGTATCCGATGTTTCGCTGTTAGAGTTGTCCGACACCAATTCGCCATTATTAAGGCAACTTTCTGAAAAAGCGCCAGGTACCTTTCAGCACTCTATGCAGGTAGCCAATTTAGCCGAAGCTGCTGCTGCCGAAATAGGAGCTAATACACTATTAGTACGCGTAGGAGCTTTATATCACGATATTGGAAAGATGCAAAACCCCTTGTACTTTATTGAAAACCAAAAGACAAGCCTAAACCCACACGACCAGCTAACCCCTTTACAAAGTGCTAAGGTAATCATCAAGCACGTAGCTGACGGGATAGAACTTGCTCGCAAACACAAATTGCCTGAGCGCCTTATCGACTTTATACGCACCCATCACGGGCGTAGCCTGACTTATTATTTTTACCGCAAAGAGTTAGACACTAACCCCAATGCAAAAGAGGAAGATTTTAGATACCCAGGCCCCATTCCTTTCTCTAAAGAAACGGCTATCCTTATGATGGCAGACTCAGTAGAAGCAGCTACCAAAAGTCTTAAAAACCCTACCTACGAAGCCTTAGGAGAGTTTGTAGACCGCATCATCAAAAAACAGTTAGACGATAATCAGTTTGCTAATTCAGATATTTCATTCAAAGAAATAGAAGCCATTAAGAAGGTATTTAAGAGCAAACTAACCAATATTTACCACGTGAGAATCGCGTATCCTGAATAATTACTAAATAAATTGAGAAATATGAAGCGTTACATTTTATTATTTTCATTCGTATCCTATATGGGTATGACACAGATGGCGGCACAAGAGGTTGTACAGTCTGTAGTTCCTACTGTGAATGTAGTAGGCGAAGCAAGTATCGAGGCTACTCCTACCCTTGTAAATATATCAGTAAGTATAGAAGGCGAAGGGAAAGATGCAAAACTACTGCGCCAAGAAAATGGAGAGAAGTTAGCCAAAGTAATTCAGGCTATCAACAAAGAAGAAGTGCCAATAAAGAATTTTCAGACCGACTACGTATCGTTGTACAAGAATTACGATTACAACACCAAAACCTACCAATACCACATTTCGCAAACTGTCAAAATAAAATTGGACAACTTGGCAAAATACGAAACCCTAATGGACGCTCTCTTCGAAGCAGGTGTTAACCAGATAAATAGTGTAACTTTCGGCATAGAAGACAGTGTAAGAGCTAAACTACAACAAGAGGCACGCATTGCAGCTATTGATGATGCTCGCAAAAAAGCACTGCTTTACGCTACCAGCTTAGACCAAAATATCGGTAAAGCCCTAACTATCAGAGAGAC